>JBGOXU010000044.1:0-7804 GCA_041479305.1 Dehalococcoidia bacterium | reverse complement strand
CGTCCTGCCCTTCGAGCACGAAGAGACGACCGAGGAGAGGACCATCTACAACGTCGCCACCTGCCTCAAGTCGGCTTACCTGGTCGCTGACGCCGTTTTTCTCGTCGATAACCAGAGGTACATCCGCAAGCACTCGCCGCTGAGAAACAACCTGATTCGCATCAACCAGATGATAGTCTCGCCCTTCTACAATCTGCTCTGCGCTGGCGAGGAAAAGAAATCGAAATACATCGGCGCCAAGATTCTGGACGCCGGCGACATTATTCAGACGGTGACCGGCTGGACCGCCATCGGCTACGGGAAATCGCGCCTTCCTTTTCTGAAGAAGCTGGTGGGACAAGCCAAAGACTTCCGCGACAAGGCATCGCAAGCTCAGAAGGGCACCCAGGCGATGGACGAGGCAATCGCCAATCTCTCACTGCGCTGCAATCCTATCGATTCCAAGCGCGCGCTCTACCTCGTTTCGGCGCCGGCCAAAGAGATGAATATCGACCTGATTAAGGAGCTGGGCACTTACCTGAAGGGTCTTGCCCCCGAGGCAATCATCAGGAGCGGCGATTATCCTCGGGAGCGGGGGACGCTGGACGTAACCGTAGTCCTCTCCGAGCTTTCAGACGTCGAAAAGATACGGAACTACTTCACCAAAGCCCTCGACCTGATTTCCTCTCTGAAAAAGAGGCAGGAAGGGATTGACAGCAAGTACAAAAGCATCGAAGTCAGTCTCAAAGACATCCCTTCCCTCCTCTAAACAGACCGCCCGTCCCCGTGATTGAGAAGTCCGTCCTAGCGGGATAGCTTCGAGTAGATGTTCCAGGCCTGCTCAATAGTCTCGTCGCGGAGCTGCCAGGCCTGTCCGACGCTGTCCTCGCGCTTCTTCCAGGCGCTATCAACGGCATCCTGACACGCTCTCTCAGCATCAGCCTTAGCCCTCTGCAGGGCTTTCCCGGCCTCGCCGATGGCGTCAGTATGCGCCTTCAACGCCTGGACGATATCCGCATCGCGGGCTTTGAGCGCTTCTTTGACTTCCCCGTCGGCGGCGGCCTTGGCATTTTCCTCGGCTTTCCGGTACGCCTTGGCAATCAACCTCTCGTTCTCGCGATAGGCGTTTGCCACCTGCTTCTGGGCATCCATGTAAGCAAGGTAGGCGCGTTCCGCCTGGCCCAGCATTTCATCCAGGGGTTTCGCACTCTCTTCTTCCGCCGCCTCCGCCTTTCCTTCGATGTTCTGCATCGCCTTGGCCGCCTCTGACGCGATTTCGCTGATTTTCTTCGCCCGTTCCTTTGGACTTGGCATTGAGGACCTCCTATTAAGTATTTTTATCTGCATACCCGCAGGTGCTAACTAATCATCCCCCGGCTCTTCATCCGCTTCCGCTTCCGCCGCCGGCTCTTCTTCACCTTGTTTGCCTTTCTTAGCTTCATACATCCGGGCCAGGAAATCAAGCCGTGATTCAATACGGTCCTTGTCCTTTTCTTTTTCCTTCGTCTCCTTGCCCGGTTTCTCCACCTTCGTGTCGGTTTTCTTGGACCGGCCGACGGCTTCTTCATAAGCCTTCAGTCTTGATTCTAACGGCTCCTCTTCCACCCCGGCCTCTTCCTCAACCGCCTCTGGCGCCTCTTCTTTCTCAACTTTCTCCGGTTCCACTGTCTTGCCTACCCGCCCGATGGCTTTCTCGAATGCCTTCAGCGAGGCTTCCGCGGACTCCCGCGCCAGCCGGCCCGTCGCCTCCGAACGGTTAATGGCTTCCTCAAAAGCTTTGATTGATGTCTCGGCGGCCTGCCTGGCGATGCGCGATGAGGCTTCGGTTGCCTCAATGGCCGCCTTGATAGTGGATTCGGCCGACTCGCGGGCGCTCTTCGACGCCGCTTCCGCCACCTCCTTCGCCGCCTTGCCCACCGCCTCTACCCGGGTGATGGCGTCTTCATAAGCACGTGCCGATGTCTCGGCGGCTTCCCGCGCGGCCCTGGTGGCGATGTTAGCCGCCTCGCGGACCGCCCTCACCGAAGACTCCGCCGTTTCTTTACTCGTCCTGCTTATCGTTTCAGCGCGGGCGATGGCTTCCTGGCTGGCGCGGACGGTGGCTTCACTGGCGTCCCGGGACGTCTTGATTACCATATCGGTAGCGTCCTGCGCCGATTTCGCCGATGCCGCAGTGGCTTCCACAGTTTCTTTCCTGATTGCCTCAGCGCGCGCCATTGCCTCCTCCGAGGCTCTCTTTGACTCCTCGGCCGTCTCGCGCGAGGTCTTTATGGCCAACTCCACGGCTTCCTGAGCGGCTCTGGCCGAAGACTCGGCCGCTTCTTTGGCTTCGCGGCTGGCCGCCTCGGTCCGCGCCATGGCTTCCTCGAAAGACCTGGTCATAGATTCAATCACTGCCTTTATTTCGCTGCCGATTGCCTCCGCTCGGGCAGTGGCTTCCTGAGAAGCCAGGGTCGCCGCTTCGGCGGATTCTTTCGAAGTGCGGATGGCAAGGTCGACGGCTTCCTGCGCGGCCTGCGCCGACGATGTCGCC
Source organism: Dehalococcoidia bacterium (assembly GCA_041479305.1). Classification (GTDB taxonomy): domain Bacteria; phylum Chloroflexota; class Dehalococcoidia; order Dehalococcoidales; family RBG-16-60-22; genus JBGOXU01. The sequence continues at coordinate 5,292 of JBGOXU010000044.1, read as the reverse complement.
GCCTCGCTCGATAGACGGGCTGATTCCGCCGCCACCGCCTTCGCCTCGCGACCTATCCCCTCAACACGCTCGATAGTCTCCTTGTAAGCCCGGCTTGAGGCGAAAGTCGATTCCTTAATATCTTTACTGATAGCCTCGGTCTTAAGCACTGTTTCCTGGGCCAGCCGGAGTGAAGCCTCCGCGGCTTCCTTTGCCTCCCGGCTCGTCGTCGCAGCCCGCCCGGCTACTTCCTGCGTGGTTTTCATTGAGCTCTCGGCGGCTTCCTTGACTGCTTTGCTCACCTTGTCAGCCTTGAGTGCCGCTTCCTGGGCCACCCGGTTGGAGGTGTCCGCCGCATCCTTCGCTTCCCGGCCCAAACGGTCGGACCGCGCTGCCGCTTCCCGGGCTGATTTCACCGCCGCTTCCACTGCCTCCTTAGCTTCTCTGCTGATAGCTTCAGCGCGGCTCACCGCTTCACGGGACGCCCGGGCAGAGCCCTCCACTATCTCTTTAGCTTCACTGCTGATTTTGTTGACCCGCGCCAACCCCTCCTGTGAGGCCGACAGCGATACCGCCACCGACTCCCTGGCTTCTTTGCTGATAGCCTCAGCGCGCACAATCGCCTCCTCGAATTCCCTGGCGACGACGCGGGTGTTGTAGCTGGGAGCTTTGGCCGCTTCTTCCGCCATCCGGATGGCTTCCTGGGCCGCTTTGATGGAAGCTTCCGCAGCTGATGTGGCCTCGCGGCTGATTGCCTCGGCACGGCTCACGGCTTCCTGGGACGCCTTGGCCGCCGCCTCCGCCGCCTGACGAGCCTCTTTACTGATTGCCTCAGCGCGGCTGAGGGCTTCCTGGGACGCTTTGATAGAATACTCCGCCGCCTGCCGGGCGGCCTTGTTCAGCAGCTCGGCGCGGGCGACGGCTTTCTCAAAAGCGCCAATATTCTGTTCCGTGCTTACGATTTCAGGGAGATTCTCTCCAGCCATCCTAATTCCTCTCGATGACGTCATTCTAATATAGCCCGCCTCCTTTTTCAATAGGTCAACGCAATTCCCCACAGTCCCCCCGACCTTGTTACTACGGACGTTAGAGCTACCTTATGTCAAAACATTGACATCTGTAAGCAAATATGGTTAAAATATCTAAAATCAAATGTTGGCTCTGGAGTGTGAGAAATGAAACTATTGGTCGTCGGTTTTGGCCAATGTGGTGGTCGGATTGTCGATGAGTTTAGCAAGCTGAACAAGAAAGCCCGCAGCCAGCGTGGTATCGAAATAATTACCGGTGTCTTTGCCGTCAACACGGACGCCGCCGATTTGAGCGGCCTGAGCGAAATCCCCAAGAGCTACCAGAACCGTATCCTGATTGGCAGCCGCAAGACGGGCGGTCACGGCGTCGGTAAAATCAATGAACTGGGCGCCGAGATTGCCAAGGAAGATGCCGATAAAATCGTGGACGCCATCAGGACCACCAAACGATTCTTTGAATCGGACGCCTTTTTGTTCATTGCCGGCGGGGCGGGTGGGACCGGCTCGGGCTCAATTGCCGTCATCGCCCAGAGCATCAAGGAACGCTACGTCGATAAGCCCGTGTACGCAATGGTCGTTCTCCCCTTCGAGCATGAGGAATCCACTGAAGACCGTACCATCTACAATACCGCCACCTGCCTCAAGTCCACCTACTCGGTGGCTGATGCCGTATTTCTCGTCGATAACCAGAGGTACGTCCGCAAAGATGCCTCCATCAGCGGCAACCTCGCCAAAATCAACAGCATGATAGTTGAGCCGTTCTACGACCTGCTCTGCGCCGGCGAGGAAAAGAAGCAGAAATACATTGGCGCCAAGCTCCTCGATGCCGGCGATATTATCCAGACGCTGGTGGGCTGGACCGTTCTCGGGCACGGCCGCTCTGAGATTCCCATCTTCCGGCTCCCTAAAGGTAAAGGCCAGGACTTCCGCAAGAAGGGCGATGAGACGATGAAAGGCATCCGGGCGATGGATGAAGCCATCAGCGAGCTATCGCTCAAGTGCAATCCGGTTGACTCCAAGCGCGCCCTCTATCTCCTCTCGGCTCCAGCCAAAGAGATGAATATGGACCTGGCTAAAGCCCTCGGCGACTATATGAGAGACATTGCCCCGGAGTCAATCATCCGCAACGGCGATTACCCGCGTGAGAGGGGTGTTATCGATGTGACCGTCGTCCTGTCCGAGATGAGTGATGTCGAAAAAGTCCGCAACTATTACATCAAGTCGACCAGCCTCATTCCGGAGTTCAAGCGCCGCGCTGACGAGACGGAAACCAAACTGAAAGCCGTCGAGGATGCGGCCAAAGACATACCCTCCCTGCTCTAGCCGGCAAAGAATATTTTCGACCCTTACCAAATTCCCCCTCTCCAAGCGAGAGGGGGAATTTGGTTTTAGAGGGGCAAAACTGGCTTAACATCGGAGCGCAGATACGGTATAATCTCAAGGTAAGATGACTTCACAGGTTTTTTATCGTAAATGGCGCCCCCAACTCCTCGCCGAAGTGGTTGGTCAGGAACAGGTCACCCAGACGCTCCAGAACGCCCTCAGCGCTGGTCGCATCGCCCACGCCTATCTCTTCTGCGGACCGAGGGGCACGGGCAAGACCAGCACTGGCCGCATCCTGTCGAAGGCGGTCAACTGCCTGACCAATGACGGCAAAGGCGAGCCGTGCAACACCTGCGCCATGTGCCAAGCAATCACCGAAGGTAGAGCGTTGGACGTCATCGAAGTTGACGCCGCCAGCAACCGCGGCATCAATGAAATCCGCGACCTGCGGCAAAAGGTGAACTATTCCCCCAGCCAGGCGCGCCGTAAGGTCTACATCATCGATGAAGTCCACATGCTTACGCCTGAAGCCGCCAACGCCCTGCTCAAGACGCTGGAGGAGCCGCCGCCCTATGTCATCTTCATCCTGGCGACCACAGAAATCCACAAAGTCCTGCCGACGATAATGTCGCGCTGTCAGCGCTTCGATTTCCGGAGGCTATCGCAGTCGGATGTCGTCAACAAGCTGGCGCAGATAGCGAAGCAGGAGAATATTAAGATTGAGCCGGAAGCCCTGCGACTCATCGCCCGGGCGGCCACCGGCAGCCTGCGCGACGCCGAGAACATTCTCGAACAGATGGTCACCTTCTACGGCGACAACGTCAGCCTCAAGCAGGTGCAATCGATTCTCGGCATCACCGGCGACAAGCGCATTAAAGAGCTGGTCCGGAATATGATTAACCGGGATGTCTCGGCGGGCGTTGCCACCATCAATAGCGTCAATAGCGATGGACTTGACCTGCGCCAGTTCAACCGCGAGCTGGTGGAGTACCTGAGATGCTTGTTGCTGGACAAGACCGGCGCCGAAGGCGCCCTGGATTTGACGGCGGAAGACCTGGCGGAACTCAAGGAGATGGCGGAGAAAGCCGCCCTGCCCCAGGTGCTGAAAGCGATTAGACTCTTCAGCCGCCTGGAGCTCAGCCTTGACACTTACTCCAGCCTCCCCCTCGAGCTGGCGCTGGTGGACGCCACCCTCCCGGCGACGGAAGAGAGACCTGCCGTCAGAGCGGCTGAACCAGAGCCTCACTCCCCGGCAGCCAGGACGCCCATGGCTGGCCCGACGGCTTTCACTCCATCCAGACCGGTATCGAGACCGCCGGTGCCCAGGCCAACCACCCCCAGGGCGCCCGTGACGAAACCCCCGGCGTCTCACGCGCCGCTCCCGCCACAGGCAACGGAGACTACTCCCCCACCCCCACTGGAGGCTGGCAATGAACTCGAACAGCTGAAGCGGGGCTGGTGGCAGTTCATCCGCGGCGCGCCGCCCGAGATGAGCCGCACCCCGGCGGCGGCCTTGCTCCGCAGCGCCCGGCCCAAAGCTATTGAAGCCGACATAATCGTGCTGTCCTTCCGATACCCGCTTCACAAAGAGCAGATGGAAAAACCGGAGAACCAGCAAATCGCCGAGAAGATAGTCAGCCACTTCCTGAAGCGTGCCTGCCACGTGCGCTGTGTCTACGAGCCGGAGGACAACCATCTGGTCGAGGAAGCGCTGAGAATCGGCGCCCAGATAATCGAACCGGAGGAGAAATGAACAAGTTTTTCATGCAGCAGGCCCAGCAGCTTCAAGCAAAGTTAGCTAAAGCCCAGGAAGAGCTGGCGAACATAACCGTGGAAGCCACTGCCGGCGGCGGCGCCGTCAAAGTGACGATGACCGGCCAGCAGAAAATCACATCGGTCAAGATTGCGCCGGAGGTGGTCAACCCGCAGGACATCCAAATGCTGGAGGACCTGGTTCTCGCCGCCGTCACCGAAGCCATCGCCAAGTCGCAGGAAGCCGCCGCCAAGCACCTGAGCAGCATTACCGGTGGTCTGAAAATCCCCGGACTGGGCTAAATTATTTTTGAAGGGAAACAACTCGAGCGTGGCTAGCTTTGAGTTGTTTTTAGAGTTATGTTAAGTCTAATTAAGTTATGTAAAGGAAGAGGATTTCGACGACTGAGCGTTACGTAAGGAGAACTTTGAGCCAGAACACCATTCCCGCCACGGAAGCTATTAATCGCCTGATTCAGGAGCTTAACCATCTGCCCGGCATTGGGCCCAAGAGCGCCCAGCGCATCGCCTATTACCTCCTGCGCGCCAATGAAGAGCAAATCCGGCAACTTACCGAGGCTTTGCAGTCGCTGAGGCAGAAGACCATCCTGTGCTCGGCTTGCTTCAACGTGACCGAGTCCGACCCCTGCGCCATCTGCCGCAGCGACCGACGGGACAGGTCGAAGATTTGCATCGTGGAACAGCCGCAGGACATCATCGCCATCGAGCACACGAACATCTACAGCGGGCTGTACCACGTCCTGCACGGGGCGATTTCGCCGACCGAGGGCATCGGCACGGATAATATCCGCATCAAGGAGATGATGAAGCGCCTGGACGGCACAGTGACCGAAGTGATTTTAGCCACCAACACCAACCTCGAGGGTGAGCAGACGGCTTTATACCTCAGCCAGCTGATGGCGCCGCTGGGCGTCAAGGTGACCCGCCTTGCCCGCGGCCTCCCTTTTGGGACCGAGCTGGAGTACGCCGACGATGTTACCCTGACACGGGCGTTTGAGGGCAGACAGGAGTTTCAATAGGCTGAAGTGCATACTATGCTGAACATATTTTTCTCCTTTATAAGAAGCAACTAATTCATCCAATAAATCCTGAGCTTCCCGTAAGCTACTTGCATTCAGTAGGGCACGACGGAAAACCATCCCTTCGTACTGCTCGTGCTCGCACTCGGCTTCCCAGTTATTTGAAGCAT
>JBGOXU010000043.1:0-7817 GCA_041479305.1 Dehalococcoidia bacterium | reverse complement strand
TGGACTTTAGTGCTTGTCCCGTACTCCGATACGGGAGTAGTAATCTCGTCCATCTTAGTCTCCTCCGTGTGTTTTCGTTCTTCCTTGGCCAGGATTTCCTCCACCACCGCCATAATTTCCGAATCGCTGGGCAGGCGCTTCTTCTCTTTCGATTTCGGCACGAGGTGCTCCATCCCGGGCAGAGCCGAGGGTCGATTAGCATCCTGCTGTTTCTCCAGCCGCTCGATGACCTGCGCCGTGAGCCGGTCAATCAGCTGGCGGTCGGACATGCCCATCGATTCCGCAGCGGCGAAGATAGCGCGCGCCACGCGATTACGATTGATTGAAGTTGCGATTCTTTCCTGTTCCACTAACGGACTCCTGCCCTCGGTTGGGCTTTACGGCTCCCGTTCAACTCCGCCAGCTTGTCCGTATCGAGGAGGGGTAGCTGGTTGGTGGACGGCGGCGATGGCTCGGCAGCCAGGTCGTCCACCGCCTGCTTGAGCGCCGTGATATCGGCAAACTCGCGGTAGACGCTGGCAAAACGGATATAGGCAATATGGTCGAGCCCTCTCAGTCGGTCCATCACCATATCGCCGATGACCGCGCCGGGCACTTCCACCTTACCGGAGCGGTAAAGCTCAGCTTCAATTTCATCGACCACCTTTTCGATGGTGCCGCTGGCGAGGGGGCGCTTCTCACAGGCTTTACGGATGCCGGTGAGCAGTTTATCGCGATTGAACTCCTCGCGGCGCTCGTCTTTCTTGATGACAAACAGGCTGGCCGACTGCATTCTCTCGTAGGTGGTGAAGCGCACGCCGCACTTCAGGCACTGCCGACGGCGTCTGATGCCTTTATCGACATCACGGGAATCGATGACTTTCAGTTCCTGGTTACCGCAATAAGGACAATCCATAGTCTAACACCACAATCAGTAGTAGGCAAGCGTTACGATACCACAATCTGTAGTGCCTGTCAATAGGATTTCAGGGGGAGGGGAAAATATTTTTGCAGCTTCTCACATTGTCATTCTGAACGGAGTGAAGAATCCGTTTCTCATCCTTACTACAAGGCCCGCCCCAGCGGTCTTCCTTTACATAACTTCAATATTGATTTACATAACTCTAAAAACGACTCACGCTCAATCAGCTTCGATTCGTTTCCCTCTAGAAAAATACTTAGCCTAAGATAGCCTCAACATTAGTGCGTCCCAGCTGGCTGCCAAGCGCACCTCTTTGTTTTTCCCTTCCCGACCCGCTAATATATACCATTATGGACTACCAGTCCGCCGTTGATTATATCTTGAGCTTTGCTGACTACGAGCGTATTTCGCGCTCGGCGGTGGTCTTTGACCTCAGGCGGATGGAGATGCTGCTCGACCGGCTCGGCAAACCCCAGGATACCGCCAAATCGGTGCACATCACCGGCACCAAGGGCAAAGGCTCCACCTCGGCGATGATTGCCTCCATCCTGACTCAGGCCGGCTACCGCACCGGACTCTACACCTCCCCCCACCTCCTCTCCATCAACGAGCGCATCCAGGTCGATGGCAAAGACATCACCGCAGACGCCTTCGCCCGACTCACCGGCTTGATGAAACCGGAGGTCGAAGCGGTCAATAACTTCGGTCAGTACGGTCGGCTGACCACTTTTGAACTGCTCACCGCCCTCGATTTCCTCTATTTCCGAGAGGTAGGAGCCGACTTCCAGGTTCTGGAGGTGGGGCTGGGCGGCCGGCTCGACGCCACCAACATCATCCAGAAGCCCGAGGTCTGCGTCATCACTTCCATCAGCTACGACCATACGGACGTCCTCGGCCATACGCTGACCCAGATTGCCACGGAGAAGTGCGGCATCATCAAGCCGGGGTGCGTGGTGGTCACCTCTCCCCAGACCCCTGAAGCGATGGCGGTCATTGAACGAGTATGTCAGGAAAAGCAAGTCCGGCTCATCAGGGTCGGCGAAGATGTCACCTGGCGACGGAAGACTTCCAGTCCGGAAGGGCAGTCCTTCATTCTGAGCGGCTTAATCGGCGCTTTCGACCTCACCATCCCGCTGGTCGGGGAGCACCAGGTGGAGAATACGGCGGTGGCCGTGTCGGCAATCTGGGCGTTGATGGACCGGGGAGTGCAGATTTCCCACCGGAGCATCGTCACGGGGATGGCGCAGGTCAACTGGCCCGGCCGACTCCAGATTCTACGCCGGAAGCCATACGTCATCGTCGACGGTGCGCATAACGCCGACTCGTCAAGGAAACTGATGAAAGCGCTGAGACAGTATTTCAAGTTCAATAGGTTGTTCCTCATCTTCGGGGCGTCCTCGGACAAGGACCTGGGCGGGATAGTGGCGGAGATGGCGCCTTACCCCGACAAAACTATCATCGTCCGCGCCCACCACCCCCGCGCCGTCAACCCCAAAGTCCTGGTGAGCGAATTCGCCAAACGCGGGGTAAAAGCCGAGATTATTGAAGAAGTGCCTGAAGCGGTGGGCAAAGCACAGTCTCAAGCCAGGCCTGACGACCTTATCTGTGCGACGGGGTCGCTTTTTGTTGTCGCGGAAGTGATGGAGCATTTGAGGAAGGGCAACAAGAGAATTACTCACGGGGGCGTCTAAGAGGGGCTTCGCCAACCTCTCCTAACCCTCTCTGTCCAACCATAGGGGTGCAGTCCAAAAAGCGACCCCCTGGAACGGTTGTTTCCCGCCGGCCGCAGTTGCCGGGCTCTTTGGGAAACCATCCTTCGCTCATAATCGTGGCGCCGGCGTGTCTTTGAGCAAAACCCGCAGTTCCCTGGCCCTCTCTTCGGAGAGAGTCCCCTTCGCCAGGCCAATGGGAATGGTCCAGTTCCCCAATTCTTTATACAGAGTAAGCATTCCTGGAGCCTTTTTCTCCAGGGCGCTCAGGTGTTTGCGTATCGTCATCAGGTCGCCTCGGGCAACCGGTCCGGTGAGAGCTTTGGGTAAGCCGACGTTGCTGAGGTTGTTCAAAGCCCCCTGGAGCATTGGCATCATCGCTTTGATGGCTTCGGCGTTGGACTTCCCCCAGTTACGCCAGAGGTCAGTTGCCACCTGCATCAGAGTATAGAAGTAGTTGCAGGCGATGCAAGCTGAGGCGTGGTAGAGCGCTTTGTCCTCCGCTTTGAGCTCCAGCCAGTCGCCATTGAGCTTGATAGCCATGTCCTTGAGGACACCGAACTGCGGCTCTTCCGCCTCGATGGCGAAGGTGGACCCGGGTAGATTCTCCACAGCCTGGGCAATGCTGGCAAAGGTCTGCAAAGGATGAATACACCCCACTCTGGCACCAAGTTTCCGCGCTGGTTCGAGCACATCGGTTGAGGCGGCTCCACTGCAGTGGCTGACAATCTGCCCCGGATGCCACTTAACCTCCGCGGCAACCTGAGGAATGAAATCATCGGCCGTCGTGATGAAGACGAAGTTGGCGGCGTCCGCCACCTCCTGTGCCGTGGCGAGGACCCGGCAGCCCTTGACGGCTTCCGCCAGTCGCCTGGCCGCCGCTGAATTCAGGTCATAAACGGCAGTCACCGGATATCCCTTTTGCGATAGCCGGATTGCCATCGCCGTACCCACTGTTCCGGCGCCGATGAACCCTAATTTGAGCATCTTACTACCTCTTGTTAACGTTTGGCCCCATTTCTCCGGCAAATTACGCTCAAAAGCTCTCCCACCTGGACGGTAGAAGAGCTTTCGGTTTATCTTATTCAGTTGATTTTATCGGTTTACTTGGTTACCCTACTTGCTAAGCATCTGGTTCGGCAACCAGGTGATGATTTGGGGGAAAGCGATGCACAATGCCATACCCGCCAGGATGAGAACAACATAGGGCAAAGCGCCACGGATGATTTCACTTAGTTTGACATCCAGTGAGGGGTCGGCGACGCCTTTGCAGATGTATAGCGCCATAGCGAAGGGCGGAGTAATGAAAGAGGTCTGGAGATTGACGCAGGTCATCACGGCAAACCAGACGGGGTCAAAGCCGATTGCCTGAGCCGCGATTGAAATAATCGGTATCATAATGAAGACAATGCCAATCCAGTCAATGAAAAAGCCAAGGAAAAAGACGATGAACTGCATCACGAAAAAGGCACCCCATACGCCACCGGGGGCCGCCGTAATAACGTTGGTTACAATCTCACCACCGCCGGCGCCGATGAAAACACCCGTAAAGGCGAAGGACATGGCGCCAACGAACAGGATAAAGCCACAGAGTTTGACTGTCATCTGCATCGTATCTTGCAAAACTTTCCAGGTAAAGCGCCGATAGGCGATGGTAAGCAAGGTAGCAGCGAAGGCGCCCATCGCCGCCGCTTCTGTTGGCGCGGCGATACCCAGGTAGATAACCCCCAACACGGAGATGACAAGGATGACCGGCGGCACCAGCGATGTCAGCAACATAAACAGTTTCTTGTTAAGGGGAGCTTTCCGCAGCTCTACCGGCACTGGCGGTCCCAGTTTTGGTTCCAGCAAACTGCGGATGGCTACGTAAATGATATACAATGCACCAAGCATAAATCCGGGAAGAAAGGCGCCAAAAAACAACTTACCTACGGAGACATTTGCCATAGGTCCATAGATGACAATCATGATACTGGGGGGAATAAGGATACCCAGCACGCCGCCGGCAACACAGGCACCGGCGGCAAGACTATGGTCATAGCCTCGTTTTACCATTGATGGCAGCGCCACGAGTGTCAGGAGGGTGACCGAGGCGGTGATGATGCCCACGGTGGCGGCCATGATTATACCGACGATGAGGGTAACTATCGCCAGACCGCCTCTTAAGCCGCCCAGCCACAGGTACAACGCATCATAAAGCTTTTCCACGATTCCCGAATATTCCAGCATCGTTCCCATAAAAACAAATAGCGGTATGGCTAGAAGGGAGTAGTTAAGCATAATGGTATAAGCACGCATGTAAATGAGCTGCGGTGCTTGCCATTGCCAGACGAAGAAGCCCATGACGAGCCCCAAAAAGCCAACAATATAAGCTAAAGGAAAACCGCTGAAGACTCCAATCAGCAAGCCACCCAGCATGACGATGGTAACTAACTCCGGACTTAGTTCAATCATAGTTTTTATTCCTTATTAACAGATAAAAGTTGCGGCAGAGACGAACCAAGCCCTGGAGAGCAAGCATACCAAAACCTATCGCCACTGCCGTCCGCAGCGGGTAGGCCGGCGGGAACCAGTACGTCTCAAACATTTTTTCCTTGATTATCCAGGCTTTTATCATCCATCCCCAGGAGGCATAAACTATGACAGCAATCAAAGGAACAAAAACGAGGAGACCGCCAATGACATCAATGATTGCCTTGCCTCGCGGTGAAAGTTTGGTATAGAAGACATCAACGCGGACATGGGCATTATAACGCTCCACATAGGCAAAACCCAGTGCGTACATAGCGCATCCCAGCATAATACTGGTCTCGTATGCCCACATCGTCGGGCGGTTAAAGGCATAGCGCATGGTTACTTCGGTGACCATTACCAAAATTAGCGCCACCGTAAACACGCGCGCTATAATACCAAACCATTCGCTGGTACTATCAACTAACTTGAATACTTTTTTCATAGTCTATCTTCCTAAAATAGTTAGCAGGAGTCCCCTGCCCAGGAGTAACCGCAGGGCAGGGGACTAACTACTTACATGCGTGACCAGGTATCCCGGTAAGTCTTCTGGAAAGTCGACATGGAAGTGAAGACCTTCTTGAAGAAAGCGTCTTTGCCGGCCTGCTCGGAATAGTAAGCTTCAGCCAGCCTGGACATTTCGCTTTCAATATCCTTAGGTATGGTTTCAACCGCGACGCCCTTCTCCTTGACCTTTAGAACGGCGATGAGGTCGGCCTGGGCCATCTTGTTATAGTAGTTCCAGGATGAACCCTTGCCCATTTCAGTGATGAGCATCTTCAAGCCATCCGGCAGCCCAGCCCAGAACTTCTTGTTGACGATGATAGGCAGCCACTCACACGGCTGGCGCACTGGCGAGAGATACTGATACTTGATGACTTCATAAAGCGCCTGAGAATAGTCATAACCAGGCGAACTCAGTTCGGTGCCATCAATAACGCCGCGCTGAAGCGCCTCGTAGACTTCGCCACCGGGCATCATAACCACTGACGCGCCCATCTTGGACAGGAGGATACCGCCATCACCTGCAGCGCGTATCTTCTTGCCTTTGACATCAGCCACTGTCTTTAAGGGTACTTTCATGGACAGGAAAACCTCGGGAGTGGTGACGATGCCGCCAATAAACAGTGCGTTGCTGTCCTTGGCCATCTCGTTAAGCAGGGGGATACCCTCTTGCATGTGCCATAACATGGACTCGGCAGAAGATAGACCACCGACAGTGTAGGTAAACAAGGCAGCGGCGACCCACCTGTCCAGCCAGTACATAGTGCAGGTTGAGGCAATTTCAATCAAGCCCTGGTCAATGCCGTCAAACTCTTTTGTGGCCGGAACAACCGCGCCACCGGCAAAGAGAGTGATATCCAGAGCACCCATACCCGCGCTATTAAGTTGCTGGACAAATTCCGTCCAATGCTGAGTGTAAGAGGCAGAGGCTGGCACATGGGTAGAAGCCTTAATCTTGTAGATCTTAGCGGGTTGAGCCGGTGCCGGTGCGGGAGCCGGTGCCGGTGCGGGAGCCGGGGCCGGTGCTGGAGCAGGTGCCGGGGCGGGCTTCGGTGCGGGAGCTGGTGCCGGGGCTGGGGCTGGTGCCGGGGCAGGTGCGGGAGCGGGAGCGGGCGCTGGCTTTGGTGCGCACCCAATGGCAATCAACGCACCAATAAGGACCACCGCCACTAAAATACTAAAGATTTTTCCTTTCATTTATTCCTCCTTTTTGGACTAGGTAAGTGGTTTCCTCTTTTCTAAATCACGCAAAGTTGCTTAATAAAGCCACCGCAATGGTTTTGCAGACTCCACCATATTTGTCAAAGGCTGCCTCGCTCTACGCAGGCTGTAAAAGGTAACCTCAAACCTCACAGAAAGGCAAACATTCGCAGTAATTGCGCTCGCCTGGCACGGTGCTGGGGCGCCGCCTGAAGATATTCCCTGCCGGCGTCTTTCGGCATCCCAGGCTCTCATCACCCCCTTTCCTTCAATAATCCCGCTTTGCGGAACAATCAGAAGCAAGTTATCACGTTTGGGGTGACTTGTCAATAGGTTCGGTCGGAATTCTTTCGTTTCTTGCAGGAAACGAGCACAAAGCGGGGTCGATTTGTCTAGCGCAATCGCCGTGATTTCCTTTCGTCGGGCCGAGCGAAGACCAGCGCCGTGAGCAGATAGCAGCCGGCGCCCGCCAGAAGGGCCTGGGCGAAACCAGCCGTCATCGCTATGGCAATGGTGGCAACGGAGCCCAGTACCGAGCCTACCCCGTTGACACCCCACACCCAGGGGATATAGTCCTCGGCAGTGTCCTGCTTGAGCCACCGCATCCCGAGGGGGAAGAGATGTCCCATCGCGAAGCCGAGCGGGAACAGGAGGACGGCCGTGACCAGTGAACGCACGGCTAAAGCCAATCCGAGAAGCAGTTCGAATAGCACCGGGAGAACCGAAGCATAAACCACCGTGATGGCCATAGTCGCCAGAGAAAAGATGACTATCTTCCTGGTCAGTGTCTCCGGCGCATAGCGGCCGCTGTGAAGGCTGCCTAACCCGCTGCCCGCCAACAGCGAAAAGAGAACAATGGTCAGCGAAAGCACCGGCTGACCCAGGAAAAGCATGAACTTCTGGATGAGAGAGATTTCAATAAGCATGAACCCGATTCCCAGCATCGAGAACAGGAAGAGGGCGCGGAGCGCCACCGGTCTAGCCGGTCTCTT
>JBGOXU010000042.1:0-7914 GCA_041479305.1 Dehalococcoidia bacterium | reverse complement strand
CTTCGGCAGGCTCAGGACAAGCCTTTCAGCGAGTACCTGCCCAAAGTCCCGGAGAGCACCCTGCTCGTGCTGGTGGACAGTCTCCCGGATAAAGACAAGAAGGCTCGGGACAAGAACCCACTGCTTTCTGACCTTGCCAGCAAAGCAAAGCTAGTGACCTTCCCGGCGCTGAAAGACGCTCAACTGCGCGCGTGGGTGCAGAAGCGGGTGGCGGAGCGGGGCGGCGCCATCTCCCCGGCGGCAATCAATCTGCTGGCGAGGACAGTGGGCGGCAACCTCTGGGTGATGTCGAATGAAATCGATAAGCTCATCACCTTCGCCGCGGGCCGGCAGATTGCGGAGCCGGACATTAACCAGCTGGTCAGCGAAGCCAGAGAGACGAGCATCTTCGGCCTGGTGGATGCTATCGTTGAATTCAGGGCGGACACGGCGCAGGGACTATTGGAGAAACTGCTTCAGAAAGGGACATCCCCCACGCACGTCCTGGTGATGCTCGCCCGTCAGGTCAATTTCGTGGTGCGAGCGAAGGACCTGAAGCGACAGGGCAAACCTACGGCGGAAATCCGCACCCTGCTGAATATCGCGCAGGAGTTTCTCTTTAACCGAGTGCTGGAGCAGGCAAGCCGATACTCAATTGAAAGGCTCAAAGAGGTCTACCACAAGCTGTTGGAGACTGACCTGGCCATCAAGACCGGCAAGTACGAGGGAGACCTGGCGCTCAATATGCTGGTTGCCGAGCTCTGCCAGCGACAGAGACAATATGCCTGAGAAGAAGGGCAGGCTGTGGTTAAATCCCCCTCAATCCCCCTTTTTCAAAGGGGGAGGCTGCGAGGCTCTCACCTCTGTCGTCAAGGGAGAGGAAAGGAATGGATTCCCCGCTCCCGTATCAGGTACGGGACAGGCTGCGCGGGGAATGACAAAGGGCGGTCGGGTTTGAAACCCGACCCTACAGCGAGGTCGGGATGGTCTCGCAATGACAGAGAGAAGTTGAGTTTATGAAAGCAGACACCAGAGTAAGACCGGTCCTGGCCGCGGACATCGGCGGGACAAAGATACTATCGGCGCTGGTGACCCGCGAAGGCAAGATAACGGCGAAGGACCGCCGCCCCACCCTTGCTGAAGACGGACCGCAGGCGGTCATGAACCAGCTTTTTGCATCATTCGACTCACTCCTCAGCCAGCCCTTCGACTTCGCTCCTTCGACTTCGCTCAGGACAGGTCAGGGCAAGCAGAAAATCGAACCGTCTCAGCTCCACGCCATCAGCGTCGCCTGCGCCGGGGGCATTGACGATGCGAGAGGCGTCGTCACCACCTCCCCCAACCTCCCCGGCTGGATTGACATTCCACTGCGGGACGCCGTCAAAGACCGGTTCAAGGTCAAGAGCTACCTGCTCAACGATTCGAGCGCGGCGGCCCTGGGGGAATACCGCTTCGGCGCGGGGAAGGGCACCCGTAATTTCATTATGCTCACCGTGGGCACGGGCATTGGCGGCGGCATCATCATCGAGGGCAAGTTGTACAACGGGACGGTGGGCAGCGCCGGTGAGCTCGGGCACATGACCATTGACGTGAATGGGCCCCTTTGTAACTGCGGCAACACCGGCTGTCTCGAAGCGCTGGCTTCGGGCAAAGCGATGGCACGCTTGGCCAAACGCCGGATTATCCAGGGAGAAAAGTCGGTCCTGGTGGAAATGCTGGCCGGCAAAGTCGATAACATCACCGCCGAGCAGATTGGCATTGCGGCGCGGCAGGGCGACAAGTTAGCCTCGGAGGTCATCAGCGATATCGCCACCTATCTCGGCGTGGGTATGGTGAACCTGGTCAATATCTTCAACCCCGAGGTGCTGGCGGTGGCGGGCGGGGTGGCCAAGCTCGGCGACCTGCTGATGGAGCCGGCGCGGCGCATCGTCAAGGAGCGCGCCTTCCCCATCTCGGCGCGGACGGTCAAGATTGTCACCGCCCGGCTCGGCGATGAGGCGGGCGTACTCGGCGCGGCGGCCTTCGCCTTTGGAGACCATAGCTAAATCCCCCTCAATCCCCCTTTACGAAAGGGGGAGGTTTGCATTGAGCGGAATTAGATAAGGAGGCGGTATGTCGGATACAGTCAGGATTGCTTTAGCCCAGATGGACCCGAAACTAGGCAAGACTAAGGAGAACCTGGAGACAATCCTGGGGATGGTCAGGGAGGCCGCGAAGAACCGGGCAAATCTCGTTGTCTTTCCGGAGTGCAGTCTCTCCGGCTATGTCTACAAGAGCAAGCAGGAAGCCCTGCCCTATGTCGATAACATACCCGGCGTCAGCACCGAGAAAGTGGCCGCGCTCTGCAAGGAAGCCAGAACCTACGTCATCTACGGCCTGCTGGAGAATGCCGGCGATAAGTTGTACAACGCCCTCGCCTTCGTCGGTCCGGACGGAGTGATTGGTTTATACCGCAAGAACCACCTGCCCTACCTCGGCATCGACCGCTTTGTCGACCCCGGCAACAAGGGTTTCCCGGTGTTCTCCACTCCCATTGGCAATATCGGGATGCACATCTGTTACGACCTCCAGTTCCCGGAGAGCGCGCGGGTGATGGGACTGACTGGTGCGGACATCATCGTGCTGTCCACCAATTTCCCCAAGGGACGCGCCGAAAAGCTCAACTGCCTGGTCAGAGCGAGGGCGGTTGAAAATAAAGTCCACGTGGCGTCATGCGACCGCGTTGGCAGTGAGCGTGGCTTTGACTTCGATGGCTTCAGCACCATCGTCAACGCCAAAGGCGATGTGCTGGTCACCGCCAGCCACGCTCGAGAGGAAATCATCTACGCCGACGTCAGCCTGGCCGAAGCGCGCCAGAAGCGCCACGTTTTCATCCCCGGCGAGTGGGAAATCGATAACATTGCCAGCCGGCGGCCCGAGCTGTACGGCATCATCACCCAGAAGAAGCGGAAGTAGAGGGGGTTCTGAGGGTCGATACTGAGACCCAAGGAGGCAGGAAGCCAATGAAAAAAGCTTTGATAGTGGTAGGATTTCTCCTGATTGTAGGGCTTGCTGGGGGGTGGGTTGTTACTTATCAGGCATTTGGTGCGACACAACTCAGCTTGCAGACGACACAGACCAGCCTGGACCAAATGCAGGCCACTCTGCAAAACACGACACAATCGCTGGAGCAAACTCGACAAGACCTGAATCAAACGCAGACACAATTGCAGGATACCAACAAAAGCCTGGAACAGACGCAACAGACCCTGGTCGAACAGAAAACCCAAACAGAAAAGTACATCCAGCTCAACCAGAGCAACGAGCAGAAACTAAAGAGCCAGGAGGCGGAACTGGCCGCTTCCCAGCAATCGATTCAGAAGATTCAACAGCAGTTTGATGAAGCCCAGAAGAGCCTTCAGCTTTACAAGGATACTCTGGGGACACAGGTCTTCTCCGCTGTCAGGCCTCCTTATGTGTCAGGTAACCTGAAAGAGATAACGTTGATTAATAATAGCGCCGCCACTAATCCTACCTGGAAACAGCTTGAGGCGTTCTTGCTGGCGGACAAGACGGACAAGAAGCTCTATGTCCCCGGGGTCTACGAGTGCGGCAACTTCGCTCTGCAACTACACAACAACGCGGAAGCCAGGGGTATAAAGTCGGCTTTCGTGGCGGTTGTCTTCCAGAGCGGTATTCCTCACGCCATCAATGCCTTCAAGACCCTGGACCTGGGGCTGGTCTTCATCGACGATACCGGTCTGACGCACTCGATAGCGCTTGCCAACCTTGATATGAAGGTGCAACTGAAAAAAAGCGAGCCGTACATCGGCAGCCTGATTTTTCCGGATGGCTGGGGATTGGGCAGCAGCACAGTCCGTATCGTCAAGAGTATTGAAATATACTGGTGATTGCTAAGGTACCCTATCCCCTGAATCCCCTTCCCCAAATCGTGAAAAGAGGGACTTGTGTGGGGAAGGGGACTTTTTGTAAGAGGGGTTAGCACCCCTCTTTGACAGACGCCCCGCTTCTTGCGAGTTCTACGCTAGTGCCCACCTGGGGTTTCACGCTCGCCCTGCCTCTCCCATCGAGGGAGAGGGAAATTATGAGATATTTCATAGGTTAGTCCGTTAGGTTTCATTGACAGCCAGCAGGGCTTAGCCTAAAATACTCGATATTACTGCTATTTTCAGGAGCATCCCGTGATTGCTGATGAAATAAGGTCGGCTTATCTCAAGTTCTTTGAAGAAAAAGGGCATGCCGTCATCCCCAGCTCTTCACTCATCCCCCACGGCGACCCCACCCTCCTCCTCACCAGCGCCGGCATGGTCCAGTTCAAACCATACTACCTGGGTGAAGCGGTGCCGCCCAACCCGCAGCTGGTTTCCTGCCAGAAATGCTTCCGCACCACCGATATTGAGTCGGTGGGCGACCCTTCCCACCTGACCTTCTTCGAGATGCTGGGGAACTTCAGCATCGGCGATTACTTCAAGAAGGAGTCCATCGCCTGGGCGTGGGAGTTCGTCACGGAACGGCTGAAGCTGGCCAAAGATAAGCTCTGGGTGACCATTTATCTCGATGATGACGAGTCCTTCAACTACTGGCGGGCAATCGATGTCCCCGCCGAGAGAATTCTGCGCTTCGGCGAGAAGGAGAACTTCTGGGGCCCGGCGGGCAATTCGGGACCGTGCGGGCCGTGCAGTGAAATCCACTTCGACTTTGGCGAGAACATCGGCTGCGGCAAGCCGGACTGCAAGCCCAATAGCGGCTGCACAAGGTTCTCGGAAATCTGGAACCTGGTCTTCACCCAGTACAACCAGGACGAGACCGGCAAGCGTATTCCCCTCCCCAAGCCCAACATCGATACTGGGATGGGACTGGAGAGGACAACGGCGGCCGTCATTGGCAAAACGTCGGTCTATGATACGCCGCTATTCACCCCCCTCCTCGCCACCATTTCCCGACTTTCCGGCAAGAAGTACGGCGCCGGCGGGGAGATAGACAATGCCATGCGCGTCGTCGCCGAGCATGGCCGCGGCATTCCCTTCCTGATTGCCGATGGCGTCCTGCCTTCCAACGAAGGGCGGGGCTACGTTCTGCGCCGCCTGCTGAGACGGGCGGTAGCTTTCGGGCGGACGCTGGGACTGGACAAGCCCTTCCTGACGGAGACGGCCAAAGCCACGATGGAGCTAATGGGGCACGTCTACCCTGAAATTGTGCAGAGGCGGGACTTCATTTTGAGGGTCGTTGAGCTTGAGGAGGCGCGCTTCGGCAGTACGTTGAGTTCCGGCCTCGACCTGCTCGAGGAGATGATGACCGAGGTCTCCCAGAAGGGCGTTAAGGAAATCTCGGGGGAGACGGCGTTCAAGCTCTATGATACTTTCGGCTTCCCCGTCGAGCTGACAAAGGAAATTGCCCAGGGGCGAGGCTTCACCGTCGACCTTGACGGCTTCAAGCAGGAGATGGAGAAACAGCGCCAGCGTGCCCGCAAGGCTGACCTCTTCGCCAAGGAAGCCGAGGCGAAAGAAGCCGCCGTTGCCCGCTCCTATGAAAGCACCCCTTTCGTTGGCTACCGCGAGATCAAACATAATTCCGTGATTATCGATATTATGGTCGATGGCAAGGTCGTGGAATCGATTGCCAAAGGACAGAAAGCCAGTGTTGTCCTGGAGACCACACCCTTCTACGGGGAGATGGGCGGCCAGGTGGGCGATACCGGGGAAATCCGCTGCCCGGAGGGCCGCTTCACCGTCACCGATACCATCCGCATCCCGCCGGACATTACTGTCCACCGCGGGTATATGGCGGAGGGGAAACTGGAGACGGGCGCTCCCGTTGAGGCGGCGGTTGACCGGCAGTGCCGGCTGGACATCGCCCGCAACCACACGGCTACTCATCTGCTCCACTACGCTCTGCGCACCGTCCTGGGCAAGCACGTCGAGCAGAGAGGTTCGCTGGTGGCGCCGGAGTCTTTCCGATTCGACTTCTCCCATCTGACTTCCCTGACCCCCGAGGAACTGCAGAAAGTCCAGGCGCTGGTCAACGAGACAATCCGCGAGAACCTGCCGGTGCGCGACGAGGAAATGCCCTATCGGAGGGCCGTCGAGGAGGGCGCCATCGCCATCTTTGAGGAGAAGTATGGCGATACGGTGCGCGTGCTCAAGACCGGCGACCCGCCCATCAGTATGGAACTTTGCGGCGGCACCCACGTCAGCGCCACCGGCGAGATTGGCTTCTTCAAAATCACCAGCGAGGGCAGTATCGGCTCCGGACTGCGGCGTATTGAGGCGGTGACCGGCCGGGGCGCGGAGAAATTCGTCAACGACCGTCTTGCCAGCCTGGAGAAAATGAGCCAGTCGCTCGGCGCCACGCTGGAGAACGTCGAGGAGAAGCTGGCGGCGCTGGTGGAAGAGATGGACAAGGGAAAAAAGCGCGCCCTGGTGATGGAGCGGGAGCTGGCCCGCATAAGGGCCGAAGCCTTGCTCAAGCAGGTCGAGGTTATCAAGGGCGTCAACGTGCTCATCGCCAGGGTGCCCTCGGCTCGACTGGAAATCCTGCGCGAGATGGCGGATTTCTTGAGGGATAAGCTGAAGAGCATCGTGCTGGTGCTGGGTTCGGTGGATGAAGAAAGGCCGGTCTTCCTGGCGGCGGTGACGCCGGACCTCATCGCCAAAGGTTACGACGCCGGCAAAATCGTGAGAGAGGTGGCGAAGGTGACCGGAGGCGGCGGCGGCGGCCGGCCCAACCTGGCGCAGGCGGGCGGCAAGGACAAAGCTAAACTCGATGAGGCGCTCCGCGTGGCGAAGGGCCTAATATAATATGGCACGAACGTTAGGCCTTGATGTCGGCGACCGGCGGATTGGCGTGGCTCTCAGCGACCCCCAGGGCATTCTGGCCAGCCCGTCCACCATCATCGAGCGGAGATACGACGCCACGGATGTCCAGAGAATCATGGACCTTGCCACCAGGAACGCCGTCGATAAAATCATCGTGGGCCTGCCGGTATCGATGGACGGCACCATCGGGGCGCAGGCGGAAAAGGTGGAGGCCTTCACCCAGGAACTCCGCAAGCAGGCCAAAGTGCCGGTGGAATTCCGCGACGAGCGCCTGTCCACGGTCTCAGCGAGGCGACTCAAAGCCGCCGGCTCGAAGAACCGGAAGCTCCACCACGATGCGATGGCCGCCGCCGTCGTCCTGCAAAGCTACCTGGACGAAAGCCGCTGAAAGAGCGGGTGGCGCTAACTATTTCCCCTCTGTTGACGTTATATTTATTGGCAGATATAATGAAATAGTTCATTAATTATCAATAATGCGGTAATATAATATAGGACAAAGATTTGGAGGCGCCTGCAATGAAGTATATAAAAATGTTCCGAATGTTGAGCCTGGCAGTTATCCTTTCTCTCCTTATAATCGTTTTGCCGGCAGTACCGGCTCTGGCCGCCGAGGCAATCTCGCTCGACCCTACAGAGGGCGGTACCGGGCAAACGATTAGTGTTCATGGCTCTGGTTTCACCGCCGGGACGATCTATATCTACTTCTCCAGCGATGAAGCTGACGTGGGCAATAGTATCGGTACCGAGGTCGAAGTCTACAAGAGGGTCACGTCCTTCAGCATCACCGGTACGTCATTCAGTAAGACCTTCACCATACCCACTGTGCTCACCACCGGTGACGAAGACGTAGTTGACGGCGACTATTACGTCTACGCCACCACTTCTACCAGCACCACCATCCTCGCCGTCGAGCCGTTTACCGTCATCACCCAGGCCACGATTACCCTCGACCCTGACACGGGTGCCATCGGGGATAGCGTCAGCATGGACGGCAGCGATTTCAACGCCAGCACGGCGGTCTACATTTACTTCTCCAGCGATTCAGCCGATGTGGGCGATGCCATTGACAGTGATGTTACTATCTATGAGCTAGTCAAAACTGTCTCCAGTGCTACTGTTG
>JBGOXU010000041.1:0-7987 GCA_041479305.1 Dehalococcoidia bacterium | reverse complement strand
CTTTCGTCTAGCGCCGGGAGCGACTATTAGCGGAGGCAGTAATGAAGAAGATCGGTTTCATCGGCCTGGGCTTAATGGGCAAAGGGATGGCCCTTAACCTGGTCAAATCCAGATATCCCCTCACCGTCCACGATATCAACCCCGCGCCGGTGAAGGAGCTGGTGGCGGCGGGGGCGGCCGCCGCCGGTACCCCCCGTGAGGTCGCCGAGAAGTCCGAAGTGGTCATCACCATGCTCACTTCCTCGCCGCACGTCGAGCAGGTGATGTTCGGCGATAAGGGAGTGCTGGCGGGCTTGAAGCAGGGGTCCACCATCATCGATATGAGCACCATCGACCCTACAATCACCCGCAAAGTGGCCGCCGCGGCTGCGGAAAAAGGAATCGAGATGCTGGACGCGCCGGTGAGCGGCGCCCCGCCCCGGGCGGCGGACGGCACTCTCTCCATCATGGTCGGCGGTAAAAAAGAGGTCTTCGACAAATACCAGGAAATCCTGAACGTTATGGGCAAGAAGATTTTCCACGTCGGTGGTGTGGGGATGGGCGAGGTGGTCAAGCTATCGAACAACCTGATGGCGTGCCTGGCCGGCCTGGGCGTTTTCGAGGGCTTCCTTTTTGGCACGAAGCTGGGTGCCGACCCGAAGGTGCTCTACGAAGTTGCCAGCGCCAGCTCCGGGAATAGCTGGGTGCTCCAGACCAGGGTCCCCCACCCCGGCGTCATCCCTGACAGCCCGGCGAATAACGACTTTGCTCCCGGCTTTACCATCGATTTGATGGCCAAGGACCTGGGGCTGGTCCTTTCCGCCGCGGAGGCGAACAAAGTCCCTCTGCTCGGCGCCACCCTGATGCGCCAGCTGATGCAGGCGGCACAAGCCGCCGGCCTGGGCAAAAAAGACTGGTCGGCAGTGTTTAAGGTCATCCGGCAGCTGGCTGGAGAGGAAAGCTAGTTCAGGAGGTAAGACATGTCAGTATTGATTACGGGCGGCACGGGCGGCATCGGCGTCGGTTTAACCGAGACGCTACTCAAGAGAGGCGAAGAAGTCGTCCTTTTCGATATCGCGCCACGCACCGAGCCGCTGGGTGACATGAAAGATAAGGTCAAGATTGTCCAGGGCGACCTCAAGGTCTGGTCAGAGGTGCTCAATGTCGTCAAGGACAACAACGTGAAGGGTATTTTCCACCACGGCTCGATGCTCAGCATACCATCGGAGTACAATCCCTGGGCGGCTTTCCAGGTGAGCGTGGCCGGCACGATGCATGTCCTCGAGGCGGCGCGGCTTTTCGGTGTCGAGCGGGTGGTCTTCGCTAGCTCGGACGCTACCTACGGCCTGGGCACCAAGGGCACCGTAGACGACGAGACTATCCAGCGCCCGGTTACCATCTACGGCGCCAACAAACTCTACGGCGAGCTTCTCGGGCGGTTCTACCGCCGCAAGTTCGGGCTTGATTTCCGCTGCATCCGCTATCCCCAGATACTGCGTCCGGGCATAAAGACACGCGCCCTGCCGGTCTACCTTCCCTGGATGATTGAATACGCCGTGCAGGGCAAACCGTTTGAATGCTGGGTCACCGAAAACGTCAAAGCGCCGTTCTCTTACTACAAGGAAGCCGTCCGCGCCACGGTTACACTCTATTATGCCCCTAATGACAGCATCAAGACAGTCTGCTACAACCTGGGCAGCATAAGGCCCACGCCGACCGCCAAAGAACTGGAAACGGCAATTAAGAAGGTGCTACCGGGGTCAAAGGTCACCTATAAGCCCGACCCGGTGGTCATGGTCTACTACGAGACAAGGACGGTAGTCGACATTGATGACAGCCGGGCGCGGGAGGAGTGGGGCTGGAAGCCGGAGTTCACCAGCCTGGAAATGGTAATTAAGGACTTCATCAACGAAATGAAGACCCGGCCGCAGTTCTACGGCCTCTAGAAAAAGAAATAGCCCGCTGACCCAATCTCCGCGATACTGCACGACCGGTCAGCGGGCTTGATTTTCCGTCTCGTGCTTAGACTAGTTGTTCTTCCACCCCAGCACCGCCAGCAGATTCCCCACCGCCTTGTCGTGGTGCGTTCTGTGGCGGAGTTTCAACTCAGAATTCACGGTGTACTTGACGCGCCGTCCCTCTTTCTTCTTGGCAATGTAGCCACCCGCCTCAAGGTCGGCAATTATCTTGCGCACGGCTCTCTCCGTGATGCCCACCAGTCCGGCAATCTCGCGGGCAGTGATGCGCGGGTGTTCATTAACAATGCTCAGGACCGCCGCGTGGTTGGTGATGAACGTCCATTCCGGCATAGCTTAACATCCTCCTTTTACTTCGGAGTCTCGACCGACCTTGACAAACCGTCAATAATAATTATATATTAAACGCAATAATTAGTGAACTCTAATTCCTGAATAGTGCATCAGTGTTAGCTAATTACTTTTACGATAGGATAACCCGGAAATAAAAACGAGTCTTCACTTACAATTGAATACGGATTGAACGCGAGACGAGATGCTTTCACTGGACAGTTTGCTCGGACTATTCAATACCTTTAGCCAGACCAACCACCACAACTTCGCTCTGGCGGTGGCCCTGACGATACTCGTGTTTCACAGCCGGGCCGCCCGTGCGCTCTCCTATTCATACGACGGTGTTATCGCCGCAGGCAAATTCGCCGTATCGAGGGTACGCCGTCTCCCCCAGTGGCCCATAGCGCTCGGCCTTCTGGCTATCCTGTCTATCCTTGTTGTTGTCGCGCCGGCCTCAGTGCAGACGCTGAAAGGCGGCTGGGCACCGGTCTCGCTCTCAGCGCACCGACCAGCCAACGACCTCGTTTCCACCCTCCCCAGGACCACGGACGAAACGACCGCCACCAGGCAGACCGAGACCGCCCCGGTTCGAGACGGGACTCTCAGGAAGACATCTGCCTTCCCTTTGTGGATTCTGATATTCACCTATTTGGCTTCCACCTTCAGCTTCCTCACCGCCCGCTTCAAAAGGGCGGCAGTAACCCTAAGAGACTGGTTCCGCCACCTCTACCAGCTCCTTGACCTGCCTCCTCCTTCTCCCGTTCCGGCGTCCGTCTAGGTTTCCTTTTTCTCATTCGTAGCGCAGGGGTACCGTACCCCGTTGCCGGAAAATTTGATGGAGGAGTAAATGGATCTTAAACAGATTATTGTCCTGGTTATTCTCATTGCCGTCATTGGCCTCAGCGTCTATCGCGTCATCGAAGGCCAAATCAAGAAGAACAAAGACAAGAAATAACAATCGAATACTGCAAACCGAAAATAGAGGAGGAAAGGAAAAATGTTCTGGAAGAAAAAGACCGGGGAAAAGAAACTTTCACCCAAAGATATCATCATCAACCAGATTGACGCGCTCACCGAGGGCCAGAGCGCGGTGTACAAGCTCCCGGAAATCTACTGGACCGGTCTCGGCGGTTTCATCGTTATCGAGCGAAACAGCCAGAAGGGCGAGAAATCCAAGCCCTTCGTCGCCTTCACCGATGAAATCAAGGACGGCGCCCCGGTGGGCAAGAAGAAAAGGCTCTGGGAGTTCAACTACGCCAGGGAAATGGCAAGCTGGGTCATCGAGCGCAACGGTGTCTTTTACCCGTAGAACCAGGTCCTGGACTAAAGTACCAGTCCCGGCGAGGCGGAAAAGCGCAAAATGTTTCGGGAAAAGTGCTTGACAATTCCTGAAAAACAGCACATAATTTAACCATTCCGCACCGCGAAGCTGAAGAGTTACCCGGAAGGGGTAGCTCTTCTCTTTTGGCGAGGCGTTGAAAATATATTGGTCACCCCGACAGAATCGGGGTGTTAAATGATAAAAACTACCACTCACACCCGTTTAGTCAAGAAGAGTTTAAGATACAGCGTCCTGGATGGCTCCGCCTACTCGGCGATGCTCGGCCTTACCCAGGACTGTATTACGCCCTTCGCCCTCGCCCTGAAAGCCACTACCGCCCAGGTCGGCTTGCTTGTCAGCATCCCTAACCTGGCGATGGCGCTATCCCAGCTCACCGTCCCGCGCCTTGCCGAAAGAGCCCGCAGCCGCAAGAAGTTCATCCTGCCCATTGCCTTAGCTCACGCCCTGATGTGGCTTCCCGTTCTCCTCATCCCCTGGCTTTTCCCCGGCGAGAAGGTCTGGTGGCTCATCGGGTTCTTCACGGTTATCACCGCCCTCGGTTCGCTGGGCAATCCGGTGTGGGGTAGTATGATGGCCGACCTTGTCCCCGAGGAGATGCGAGGTAAATTCTTCGGTTTTCGGGGACGCGTCGGCGGCTTGTTGACTCTCATCTTCTTCTTCGTCGGCGGCGCTATTCTGGAGGTCTCAAACAAGAGCGTCTTCGTCGGCTTCGCCATCATCTTCGGGCTGGCTCTAGTCTTCCGGCTTATCTCCTGGTTCTTCCTGTCCCGCATGTATGACCCACCGTCATCGGCGACACGGCACAGCGCCTTCAAGCTCGTGGCGACCCTGAAGAAAATGCCGTCCACCAATGTCGGTAAATTCATAATCTACGTGGCGCTGATGAAATTCGCCACTTACCTGGCCGGCCCTTTCTTTGCCGTCTTCATGCTCCGCGACCTGAAGTTCAGTTACCTGACTTATGTCGGCATCACCGCCACCGCCGACCTGGTCAACATACTCTTCCTCTCTTTCTGGGGCAAACGCGCCGACAAAGCCGGCAACATCAAAGTCCTCAGGATTACGGCGCTGCTGGTGCCGCTGGTGCCCCTGCTCTGGATTATCGGCCGCGACTTCTATTATCTCATCCCGATACAGGTTCTGTCCGGGTTCGCCTGGTCAGGATTCAACCTGGTCAGTGTCAATTTCCTCTATGATGCCGCCTCCCCCGAGAAGCGCACTCAGTACATCGCCCTCGCCAATGCCCTCAACGGGGTTGCCATCTGCCTTGGCGCCCTTACGGGCGGGCTTCTGGCCACTCACCTCCCCAATCTGTTCGGCTACCAGCTTCTCAGCCTGTTCCTCATCTCAGGCATTGCCCGCGGCCTCGTCGGCATCCGGCTCTACAGCCGGGTCTTCGAGATGCGCCGCGTCCGCGAGACGACGACAGCCGAGCTATTACTGGGCGGTCTCCACCTCCCCCGCGTCCCTCGCGCCACCCGCCAGCCCCTTCGGGTCAATAACCCCTATCTTTCCCCGGAGCTTAAGCTGGAGAAAATGACGGTGCCGGTCTACCATCACACTCCGTCATGGTGGCGCACGCTCCACTCCGCTTCCCGCCCGCCCCCTTTTGACAACTCCAAAATATGTTATAATTATTATATGTAGATACGGGGAGGTGAGATACAATGGCAACGACTAAGGTAGAGGCTCAAAGAATACTCGGGGAAGTCCCCCAAGATAAAGTTTTCTGGTCAAACGACGGTAAACTCATCAAGAAGCTATCCGAACTCGAGACCGCTCTCAAAGAAATGTCCGATGATACCTTCGGCTATCATGTTAGCGCCGAGAAAAATGATTTCTACAAGTGGGTCGCTGAAGTAATCGGCGATGATAGGCTCGCCCGGGATTTGCTGCGGGCTACTTCCCGTCTTCAGGCAGCCCGAGCCGTCGGCAC
The DNA here is from genome assembly GCA_041479305.1 of Dehalococcoidia bacterium. Lineage (GTDB taxonomy): Bacteria > Chloroflexota > Dehalococcoidia > Dehalococcoidales > RBG-16-60-22 > JBGOXU01. The sequence goes on along the minus strand of JBGOXU010000041.1, from coordinate 2,421 downwards.
CCGTATTAGCTCCCTGTTGAGGGTGCGCTAATATTTTTCGTTTTCCTGGCGCCGTTACCGGCCGAATCATCAGACTCATTTCGAGCCTAAATATTTTTGTGAAAAAGCCTACCCAAACCACTTGACATTTCGTTGTATAAATGATATAAACATTTAATTAATAAGGGGTTTTAAGAACCAACATTTAAGGAGGAAACTGAACAAGTGACAACGGAAATTGAGACCCTTGGTAATTTGGAGGAAGAGCCTCCCAGTAAACGTGACCTTAACAAGGCTATTGGTAGCGAGCTAGACGACGAACCCCCCGGTACCACCGCCACCAACAGAGCCAGATTGTTCGGGCATGTCCCGGACAGCGACTGGAACGACTGGAGGTGGCAATTCCGCAATCGAATCACCACTGTTGAAGAACTGGCTAAATTCATCCCTCTCTCCACAAGAGAGCAGGCCGAAATCAAGTTAGTCACCTTCAAATATCCTCTATCCATCACTCCGTACTATCTGTCCCTGATGAACACGGAAGACCCCAACGACCCCATCAGAAAACAGGCTGTGCCTTCCGTTTTGGAAATTACGATGGGCACGGTGGGTATGGAAGACCCCCTGGAAGAGAAACGGGACTCTGTGGTCCCGGGTCTTGTCCACCGATATCCGGACCGGGTACTGATGGTGCTGACTGACATCTGCCCGATGTTCTGCCGTCACTGCACGCGCAAGCGCGAGTGGCGCAACGGCGGTTGGGTACGCAGTGAATCGGAGGTTGAACGAATGCTGGCGTACATCCGTCGGGACAAGAAGGTGCGCGATGTCATCATCTCCGGTGGTGACCCGCTCACGCTGTCTGCGCGGCGATTAGGGGACATTCTGGCCAAACTCAGACAGATTGAGCATGTGGAGATTATCCGTATCGGTACCAGATACCCGGTAGTTCTGCCGCAGCGTATCGATGATGAGCTGTGCGCCGTGCTATCGAAGTACGGTCCGATATGGTTGAATACGCACTTCAACCACTACCGCGAGATAACCCCGGACTCGGCGCGAGCGGTTGACCGTTTGCTGCGCGCCGGCGTGCCTGTGAACAACCAGTCGGTGCTTCTCCGCGGCATCAACGACTCGGTAGAGAAGCAGTTGAAGCTGTGCCACGGCCTGCTCAAAACTAAGGTGCGTCCGTACTACCTCTTCCAGTGTGACGAGGTACAGGGCACGGAACATCTGCGCACGCCGGTGGAGACTGGTATCAAAATCATCGAGGGTATGCGCGGTCATACCTCAGGGTTAGCTGTCCCGACCTTTGCCATCGACCTGTCAAATGGTGGCGGCAAAATCTCGCTTCAGCCCAACTACATCCTGTCGGAGACGGAGGACGGTTTACTGCTGAGGAACTACCAGGACAAAATCTTCTACTACCGCAACCCGAAGGGCGGCGCGCCATTGCGGCGGGCCAGAATGACCACCAAGCCGATGACACTGCCTTTTGCCAGCCTCTTTACCGACGACACGCTGGCGCAACCGGTCAGGGTCATCGAAGAGAAGATACCCGTCAGAGTGAGGAACATGCGGCGCGTCGTTAAGCCGGAGGGCACTCGGTTCGGGCTTTTTAGCGAGGAGACACTGGGCTCAAAGTAAGGATGGATGCATAATGCGGATAGGTTTCACCTACGACCTGAAAGACACCGTACCGCTGGAAAAATGCAGTCCTGAAGATGCCCTGGAAGAATACGACTATGGCGCCACCATCGAGCTCATTTCCGGAGCCCTGAAGAACCTAGGGCATACCGTGGTTAGGCTGGGTGGTGGCCGTGACTTTCTCGCTGCCATTCTCCGCGAGACCGTTGATATTGTCTTCAATATCGCCGAGGGCAGAGGCACCTACCGCAGCCGCGAGGCACAGGTGCCCTCTGTCCTCGAAATGCTCAATGTTCCCTACACCGGCTCCGACCCTCAGTGTCTGGCCATTTGTCTGGACAAGCCGCTGACCAAGAAGCTCGCAGCGATGGCCGGTGTTGCCGTTCCAAAGGAAGTCATCATCAACAGCGCCCAGGAACTCAAGAAAATGCGATGGGACAATTTTCCCTTTCCGGCAATCGTCAAACCCATTTTTGAAGGCTCAAGCAAAGGCATCCGCCTTACCTCGGTGGCCAGGAATCGCGATGAGATAACCGAGCTTTCTGCCCAGCTGATTGAAAGCTACCGCCAGCCCGTGATGGTGGAAGAGTTCATCGCGGGCGATGAGGTGACGGTGGGTATGGTGGGCAACTCCCCACCCCACGTCCTCGGCATGATGCGCATCCTGCCCCGACAGAAGTATGACCACTTCGTCTACTCCCTTGAGGTCAAACGCGACTGGAAAAATACCGTTGATTACGAATGCCCGCCCCGGCTTGACGCCAGCGTGCTGAAGAACCTGGAGAAGTCGGCGAT
>JBGOXU010000040.1:0-8022 GCA_041479305.1 Dehalococcoidia bacterium | reverse complement strand
CCAACGTCACCATCGATATCTCGGCGCTCTGCTTAAAATCGGGCAATGCCGTCATCCTGCGCGGCGGTAAAGAAGCCCTGCGCTCGAACTCCGTCCTGGCAAAGCTGGTGCAGGAGGCGGCCACGCGAGCCGGCGTGCCCGAAGGCGCCGTGCAGTTCATCGATAACCCGGACCACGCGCTGGTCAAGCACTTCCTCCAGATGAACCAGTACATCGACCTGATGATTCCGCGCGGCAACGTCGAACTAATCAAGTTCGTCGCCGAGAACGCGCGGATGCCCGTGGTCACCGGCGGCATCGGCGTCTGCCATACGTTTGTCGACAAAACGGCGGATTTAAAAAAAGCGGTGGCGATTGCCTACAACGCCAAGGTCTCGCGGCCCACGGTGTGCAACGCCCTCGATGCCCTGCTCGTGCACAAAGACATCGCCAGGGAGTTCCTGCCGATGGTCGCCGCCGAGTGGTCGAAAGCCGGCGTGGCTCGCCACCGCTTCTCGCCACAGGTGGAGATGCACTGCGATGAGCGGGCGATGGCGATTCTCAAGCCCGTTCGACAAGCTCAGGGCAAGCTCATTTCCGGCTTGAAGCTGAAGCCGGCGACGGCGTCCGACTACGGCAAGCAGTTCTTAGCTCTGGTGGCTCTGGTCAGAGTGGTCGATTCCCTGGACGAGGCGCTGGCACACATCGAGAAGTACGGCGTGGGCCATTCTGAAGCGATTGTTACCGAGGACTACACTAACGCGATGCGCTTCCTCAACGAGGTGGATGCCGCCTGCGTCTACGTCAATGCCAGCACTCGCTTCAGCGATGGGGGGCAGTTCGGGCTGGGAGCGGAGGTTGCCATCAGCACGCAGAAGATGCACGCCCGCGGCCCGATGGGCTTGAAGGAGCTAACGACCTACAAGTGGATTGCCTTCGGCAGCGGGCAGGTCAGGCCCTAGCGCGCCGCGTCAGGGAAACAGGGATAGTAATTACGCCTGATTTGTACTAAAACTGAGTGGGCAGCCCGATAATTAGCCTGATACTCAGTACCTCGCTCTGTCATTCCCCCGAAGGAGGGGAATCCATTAAGCGATGCGTGAGTATTACGTCTACATTCTGGCAAGCAAACCCCGCGGGACTATTTACGTTGGCGTGACTAATGACCTGATTCGAAGGATTCACGAACACCGTAATGACCTCATCGGAGGTTTCACCAGGAGGTATGGTGTTCATCTGCTGGTGCATTATGAGCAGTGTTCTGATGTATCTGCGGCAATCTGGCGGGAAAAACGTCTGAAGAAGTGGAACCGTGCGTGGAAGATAAGGCTAATTGAAAGCGATAATCCAGAGTGGCGTGACCTCTATCCCGACCTGATTCAATAGTGTGGATTCCCCGCCTGCGCGGAGAATGACAATGAATCAAGCGGGCAGGTCAGGCCCTAGCGCGCCGCGACCTCGTTGGCTTCAGCGTCTCGATGACCGATTGCTGGATTTCGAACAGCCGCCGGATACCCTTTTCCGATAAGTCGAGCAGGCTATTCACCGTGTCACGGACGAACGGCTTGCCTTCCGCCGTCCCCTGGATTTCGACAAACTCGTTCTTGCTGGTCATCACCACGTTGAAGTCGACCGCGGCGTTGCTGTCCTCATCGTAGCACAGGTCTAGCATCATCTGGGTATGGACGATGCCGGCGCTGGTGGCCGCCACCGCCGCTTTCAAAGGCATCGCCGGAATTAGCCCCATATTGACCAGGTTCTGGCACGCCTGGTACAGCGCCACGTAGGCGCCGGTGATGGCCGCTGTCCGCGTTCCGCCGTCCGCCTGCAGGACATCGCAATCGATGATGAGCGTCCTCTCCCCGAGCGCCGCCATATCGATTACCGCCCGTATTGACCGCCCGATGAAGCGCTGGATTTCCTGGTTCCGCCCGGCAATACGCCCGACGGTGCTATCACGCACGGTGCGGGTGAGGGTGGAACGGGGGAGCATCGAGTATTCGGCGGTGAGCCAGCCCGTGCCACCACCCTTGAGGAAGGGGGGCACTTTATCGTCGATACTGACCGAGCAGAGGACGTGCGTCCGGCCCAGCTGAATCAACGCCGAGCCTTCGGCAAACTCCTGGAAACCGGGGATGATTTTCACCGGCCTCATCTCGTCCCAGTTCCGCCCATCGACTCTTTTCACGTCAGTCTCCTCTAAAAGTATAAGCCAGTATAGCACCCACCAGTGATATTGACAAATGCCCTCAGCAGGGATTAAATTATGGCGACATCCCAATCTCACGCGACCAAGGAGGGTTTTCGCTATGACCGGCAAAGTAGCCCACTCCCCTCAGTTAGTCAAAGAACTGGAAGACCTGGCCCGGCAGCTCCGCATCGACCTCATCGAAATGATTTACCGGCGCAAGTCCGGGCATCCCGGCGGGTCGCTCTCCGCCGCCGATATTCTTGCCGCACTCTTTTTCCACCAGCTCCGCATCGACCCCATGAACCCCGACTGGGAGAGCCGCGACCGGTTTATCCTGAGCAAGGGACACGCCTGCTCGACGCTCTACGCGGCGCTGGCACGGCGGGGCTTCTTCCCGATGGAGACTCTGCAGGCGTGGGGCCAGATTGGCTGCTGTCTCCAGGGCCACCCCGACCGCCTCAAGACCCCCGGCGTGGATATGACCAGCGGCTGTCTCGGGCACGGGATAAATATTGCCGCCGGACTCCTTCTGGCGGCGCAAGTCCGCGGGCTGGACTACCGCACCTATGTCGTCATCTGCGATGGCGAGGTGCAGGCGGGGGTGCTGTGGGAGGGGGCGATGCTCGCCGGCAAGTACAAGCTGAACAAGCTCATCACCGTGATGGACTACAACAAAGTCCAACTTGATGGCAAGGTGGAGGACATTATGCCCATCGAGCCCGTCCGCCAGAAGTGGGAAGCCTTCAACTGGTCAGTGCTGGAAATCAACGGCCACAATATGAAGGAAATCCTAGAGGCGCTCGATAAGGCGACCGAAGCCGGAGACAAGCCCACCGTCATCATCGCCCACACCGTCAAGGGCAAGGGCGTCTCCTATATGGAAGGCAAATCCGACTGGCACGGCAAAGTGCCCAACGATGACGAGTTCAAAGTGGCAATGGAGGAGTTGAAAGCACATGTTTAAGCGAGATAACACGCGGAAAATCTTCGGTGATGCAATGACGGCATACGCCGCGGTCAATCCCAAAGTCGTTGTCCTGACCGCAGACGTGGCTTCTTCCGTTATGGCCACCTCTTTTGCCCAGAAGTACCCGGAGCGCTTCTTCAACGTGGGCATCGCCGAGGCGGGGATGATAGATACAGCGGTGGGGTTTGCCCTGGGCGGGCTGGTGCCCTTTGCCAACACCTTCGCCGGGCTGCTGAGCCGCGCCACCGAGCAAATCCGGACCTGCGTCGCCTATGCCAACACCAATGTCAAAATCGTCGGTAGCTTCGCCGGCCTTTCCAACTTCAAGGACGGGCCCACCCACCACTCCATTATGGACGTCGCCATCATGCGGGCGATGCCCAATATGACCGTGCTGGTGCCTTCGGACAGCGTTGAAGCCAGGAAAATCATCCCGCTGGTGTCCGAATATGAAGGACCGGTCTACATCCGCATCAGCCGCTCCGAGATGCCCGTCATCTTCGATGAGAGCCATAAGATTGAGTTGGGCAAGGGACAGGTCGTGCGCGAGGGCAATGACGTGACGCTTATTGCCAACGGCCACATGCTGAGTCGCGCACTGGAAGCCGCCGACAAGCTTGCCGCTCAGGGTGTCAAAGCGCGCGTGGTCAACCTGCCCACCGTCAAACCGCTGGATAAAGACCTCATCGTGAAGTGCGCTGAGGAGACCAAAGCCATCGTCACCTGCGAGGAGCACACCGTCATCGGGGGGCTGGGCAGCGCCGTAGCCGAGGTCCTGGTGAGGGAATGCCCCGTTCCGGTCGATATGATTGGCATCGCCGACGTCTTTACCGAGACGGCGCTGGACCACGACACGCTGATGGACGCCTACGGGATGTCCGTGGACGAGATTGTCCGGTCAGCGCAGAAGGTTATGTTGAAGCAGGACTAGTCGCCGTGCAGTTTCGGGGAATCGAGCCAGAGCCCGGCGACGTAGACTTTGCCGGCTATCTTCTGGAAGACCACTTTCACGATGACGCCATCAGGCTCTTTGGTGAAGCGGGCCTTGTAAAAAACGCTGGTATAGAGTCCGGCGTTTTCCATTTTCCAGAACTCCTTCGACTCGTAAGCGCCAATCTCCAGCTTGACGACCGAGTTGATTTCCCGCACCGCCACCTCCGGCATCTTGTCCTTCATCTCGGCGGTGAAAAACTCGCTGTACTGGCCGTAGTTGTCATCGTTGATGGCGGCCAAGATGTTCTCGGCGATGTCACTAGCGTAGTCCGGCTCGGACGCGCCGCCGCAGGCCACTAGCGCCACCATAACAACAATCATCGCGAGAATGCCGTAACCCGCCCGGACCAAAGTCGGCATCGGTTGCTTGCCTCCGTTTACTTCAGACTCTGCAAATACTCTTTGACCCAGCTCAGGGCGGCTTCCGCCGCGCCCTGCTTGTTTTGCTCACGTGTGCCGATAAAGACGCGCTTGCGACTGAAAGTCCCGCCCTTGTGCGCCAGTCCCAGGTAGAAAAGCCCCACCGGCTTCCCTTGAGTCGCGCCACCGGGCCCGGCGATTCCCGTGTCCGCCACGCAGATGTCCACGTTCAGTACCCTGCGGCCGCCCGCCGCCATTTCCTCGGCGGTGTCACCGCAGACGGCGCCGTTGTTGTTTATTGTCTCCGGTTTGACGCCAACCACTTTGATTTTGATTTCGTTGCTGTAGGCAATGATGGCGCCTTTGAAATACTCGGAACTACCGGGGACGTTGGTGATACGATAGGAAACGAGGCCGCCGGTGGCGGACTCGACGGCACCGAGGGTCAAACGCTTCTCGTGGAGAAGCCTGGCAATTTCTTCTTCAATAAGAGCCATCGTCCAGCCATCCCGTCAGGTTTTTGTTGGCATTTAGTTCCTCAGATTGTCATTGCGAGGAGCCCCGATGGTAATCGGGGTGGCAATCTCACTGGATAATAATCTATAGAGATTGCTTCGCTTCGCTCGCAATGACATCAGTCCGGTACAACCAAAATCAGGCAGAACTGTCCTATTTAACTTTTTGCTCCGTAGATTATATAATAACTGCAACCGCAATGAAAATGCTGAAGGAGGTTCTGATATGAGCATAATCGCCGCGATGCTTGGCGCCATTGGTGGACTTGCGGCGGTGATGGGTGTCATCACCGTCCTGGAAGTAATCCCGCTGGTCACGCCCCAGCTCACCTGGACATTCTGGTTTTCGCTTTCGGCGATTCTGTTCCTGGCGGCGATTGTCATCCTGCTGGGCCGCGAAGAATACTAGGCTATGCCCGGCAACCAAACCAGGCTCTCCGTGAAAGTCCGCCCCGGCGCCCGGAAGAACGAGATTACGGGCTTTGCCGGCGGAGTCCTGGAGATAAGAGTCGCCGCTCCGCCGGCCGATAACAGGGCTAACCTGGAACTGGTGGCCTTTCTCAGCCAGGCGCTCGGCCTGAGCAAAAGCTCGGTGACCATTCTCCGGGGCCACACCGGCCGCCACAAGCTCGTCCTGATTGACGGCCTGAGCCAGGACGAGGTTACGAAGCGCCTGACTTCTTTTTCTTCCGGTACTGCCACCAGACAATAAGCAGAATGGCGACCCACAGCGGGCTGAAAATGAGCACCCACACCAGAACAGTGAACAGCACGCGCCCGAAGGTTACCAACCCCTTCGCGGCATCGCTGATAACCGTTCCGGCGCTCCAGCCCGGTATGATGGTGATGTAATCTTTCCTCACCTTACTGGCGATATTCGCCTTGTCGTCAGTCACTTTCAAAGTCACGGTGTAAGTGCCGGACGAGCGGTAGGCGTGGGTGGGATGGCTGTCCGTGCTGGTATTGCCGTCGCCGAAGTTCCACTCATAGCTGTAAGGAGAGAAACCACCTGCAACCCGGCTTTCGAAGAAGATACCTTCTCCGTCCTTGGCGGTTGCCCGGCTGGCGGAGAATTCGATATCGAGCTTGGACTGCTGCAAAGTGACCTGAATGAGCGAAGTCTCGGAGGTACGCTCCAGGAACTGCATCCGCCCCTTGGTCTGCTCGATTTCACCTCTCACCCGGGTGAGCTCACGCTGTACCGCCAGGACGTCCTCCACCTTCTCCGCCTTTTCCATGATGCGGACAAGCTGTAGCTCGGCCGCCTCGAGATTTCCGAGCCTAGCTTTCAGGTCAGTGAACTCTTCGGTCACGTCTTTGCTCGTCGATGTCTCAGCGACCACTTCGAGTGCCAGAGCACGCATCATCCTGATAGCTTCGTCAAAGCTTCCGGACACCACTCTGATAGCGATTTGACCGACGAGCCTTTCCCCTTCTTTGAACTGGTTGGAAGACACGACGTAACCATCAAAGCTCGCGGCAATCTGGGTAATCCGTTCCATGCTCTGGGCGACATCATTGACAATCAAGGTCAGGTTGCCCGTACGGACAATCATGCGGTCGGCGTCAACAAGCTCCAGTGCGCCAAAGTCAGGCTGGGCAGCGTCTCCCTTACCCGGCGCTGAGATGACGGGCGGCATAGGGGCTGGACTGGGTGTCGGTGCTGGAACAGGCCGCGGCATCGTTATGATAGGGGCCGGGATGTCCGGCCGGGAAGCAGATGGCGCCGGTGCGGGAGCCGGAGCCGGTGCCGGTGCCAGCGCTTTAGCGCAGGCTCCCGGTATCAATAATAGAACAACCGCCAAAAAGACAAATAGCAGCTTTTTCATTGAAACCTCCTAGTTAATACAACGACTTGAACCGGCAAAGGTTAGTGGCTTTAGGGGAAACAGCCGAGCTGGCAGTTACAGATTTTGATTTTCAGCCGATTCGCCGCGTCGCCGACTTCCCGTGGGCTGACTTTCATTTCTTTGGCGATTTTGAAAGCCGCGGCGCAAGGCAGTTTGCCGTTCACCAGGCTGGCTTTTATTTTCTGTTCAACTGCGTTTTCCATAGTCACCTCCGCGCTAGCGCGTCAATTTCACCAGCAGGGCCCTGTACATATCGGAAATGTTCCGGATTTCCTCGTAGGTCTCCGGCGGTAAAGGTTCATCCAAACAGATGGCCATCATCGCCCCGCCGCCCCTCTGCACCCCCCGGCTCACCTGCATCTGGCTGATGTTCACATCAGCATTGCCGATGAGTGTACCCAGTATTCCAATCATGCCGGGGCGGTCCTTGTGCTCGGTAAAGAGCATATAATTGCCCGTGGGCTCGATTTCCAGCCAGTAGTCATTCACCTGCGTCAGATGGGTCTTGCCCCTCAGCGCCGACCCCGACACCAGCGTGCTTCCTGTCGTTGTGACCACCAGCACCGAGACCATGTTGGCATAGTTCTCGCAGACGGCGTATTTCTCCTCGGTGACGCTTAGCCCGCGTCCCCGGGCAATCATATCGGCGTTGACGATGTTCACCCTCTCCTCGGTCAGTGCCTCCAGAAGGCCGGCCAGGACGGCGACCTTGATAGGATAGGTGTCCTGCGTAGCGATATCGCCCTGGTAGCGGATGTTGATGGACCGGAACTGTCCTTCCATAAGCTGGGCGGCGATGCGGCCAATCATCGTGCCGACCTGCAAATAAGGGCCGAGCGTTGCCAGCGCCTCCTTGGAAATCATGGGCGCGTTCACCGGCGACTTGGCCGGATTGCCCTGCAGGACGGCGACCACCTGCTCGCAGACGTCACGGCTGGAGGATGCCTCGGCTTCCACCGTGCTGGCGGCGATGTGAGGCGTGGTGATAATCTTATCGCTCTTGAAGAGAATACTCTCCTTCGCTGGTTCCTGGCTGTAAACGTCAATGCCCGCCCCGGCGAGCCGTCCCTGGCTGACCGCCTCGTAGAGCGCTTTTTCATCGATGATGCCGCCGCGGGCGCAGTTCAGGAGCATCGCCGTGGGCTTAACCAGCTTCAACTGGGCTTT
>JBGOXU010000039.1:0-8097 GCA_041479305.1 Dehalococcoidia bacterium | reverse complement strand
AGCCAGAAGCTCGAAGGTCTTACCATTAGAGAAGGTATATTGCCATTTCTCCACCTGACCGTTCAAGACCTGCGGCAGGCGGCACTCCGGCGCGCAGGGACGGTCGAGGTGGCGGATTTTCTGGTAACAGAGACCGCCGACACCTTCTCCAAATTCCCGGACCATCGCCGGGTTCATATACCTTATCCTGTAGTCCGGGCCAATGATAACCACGCCGTCGCCGATACGATTCAGGATACCCAGCATCTTGTCCCTTTCCTTCGTTAGGAGGTTTTCGATTTCGAGGCGTCGTTCGTACTCGTTCCGAGCGACGGCGGTCAGGTAGCCCATCGTGCCGGCGATGATGACAAAGAGCACCGGGCGGATGAGGGGGTCGGGGTAAGGAGAGATAAGGAAGGCACGCGGCAGGAATATGGCGAAACTGGCCAGGGTGACGATAGCCGCACCCCGCACCCGGCCGAAATAGCTGGCGTAGAGTATCGGGGCGAGGAAGAGGAGCCGGTGGACGTCATGGACGCTGTAGAAAAACGCCCAACGCAGGGAATCCCACTGGAAAAAGTCGATGATTTCACCGGCGTAGTAGATTAGTGTGCAGGTGATGAGCAGCACGGGCATAATAAAGAGCCGGCAGGCGCCGTGGAACCGGCACACCGCCGAGACGATACGGTCGGCAAAATTAGGCTGGCTATTCATTTTCACCTTGCCTGCGTCCGCAGGCTATGCAACACGCTACTTTCGGTCAATTTCGATTTCTTTGGTCAGAGTAATCTGGCGGGCTCTTTTACTCCAGGCTTTCTTGAGAGCGGCGTATATGCCGCCAGCGTTCATATACCAAACGAACAATACTGGCAGGAGAATGATGGGTGATGCCAGTGCCAGGGCTAACATGACTGTTCCTTCCACTGTGTTCTCTTTCCAGTCCCATACCGGGACTTAATGTCTACTTTCAGCAGAATTCCTTTTCGCGGGCCAGTTTCTTGGCGCGTGCTTCCTTAATTGCTTTAAACACGCCACCTGCATTCAGATACCAGACAAAAGCCGCCGGTAACAGGATAACCGGAATTATTACCACCAATGCCACAATGAATTGCCACTCCATTGTCCTTCACCTCCTGTTATCCCAACACCATTCATCACCTTAACCAATTTCAGCATAGCACCGTCAAGCCTTAACCGACTTCCGCCGTGATGCCTATTCTCATACACCAGAAACACCTAAATTAATCAGCATAAGCCTTGCGTTTTATGCTAAGCGGACCGGGAAGAAATAGGTAGATATGCTTACTGAAAAACCAAAACATGGCTTCCCTTTGACTAGGCTCGTTCCAAAACTTTGCTCACTTTAAGGACTGACTGTGCGGTGGTCTCATGGTGCATGATGGGGAGCACCCGATTTGCTGCCATGAAGATGAGTAGTGCGTCTGCAATCAGCCCGGCAGAAATGGCGAACTCCATCCAGTGGGGGAAGTAACTGGTGCCGGGGCGGGGCTCTAGGGCCAGCAGGCTGACGTTAAAACGGTTGATGATTAGCCCGATGATGACCAGTATTGCTGTCCAGAACAGCAATTTTCGGCTTTGTTTTACAGTAGGCAGAGAAAACAGGAGAATTGGTAGAATAACGCCTATTATTATCTCGGCCCACCAGAGGAGGCTGTATGGCGACCAGGAAAAGGCAAGCCCGAGCTCCCCCGCGACCATTAAGTCGACTAGCTTCAATAGCAGATAAAGACCGAGGATATAGGGGATAACCCTGCCCAAGCCGGCTAAGATATCCAGACTTAACTTGTGGCCGAAAACTTTTGTACTCAGCGTTGATTCAAAAATGGCCATCGCTGGTCCTACCGCGACTGCCGAAAAAAGGAAGAGGAGCGGCAGGATGGGAGTATACCATAGTGCGCTCAGCGAATTGGGCATCATTAGGAGCATAGTCCCCAGGGAAGACTGGTGGAGAGTTGACAAAACGACTCCGGTAATGACCAGAGGTATTTGTATCGCTCTTATCACTTTTAGAGGAATGTGCCAGTTAAGCCGCTCAAAGACGGCGGGGCTGAACTCAAGGGCAAGCACGGTGGTGTAGGTTATCACGCACACAGCTACTTCAAAAAGAGGCGAGTGGATATTCCAGTTAATAAAGGCGTGCCAGATGTACCACGGCTGGCCGAGGTCAACCAATAGCGCCAGAATCACCAGTTGATAACCGAGGAAGGCAGTCAAGATGGCAGGTCTCACCACCGGATAGTACTTCTTTTGATTGAAAATATAGACCGCGCCTGCCAGTGTGAAACCTCCTGCTGCCAGGGCAACGCCCGAGTATAAGTCAAAACTTATCCACAACCCCCAGGGACGACCGTCGCTCAGATTGCTAACGGCACCGAGTCCATAAAGATAGCGGATGATGAATACCGGGAGACTGAGTAAGGCAATGGCACTTAATATCGCTGTACCGATGGGAAATCCCGCAGGTTTTTCCGGTCTCATTTGTTCTCTCCTTTTCTCTCGCTATCCTGTTTCAGTGCCTTCATACTCTGGCGTCGCTGAATCAGCCAGTAAATACTGGACATTGTGGCGGCGACGCCCACCAGTACGGGGAGTACAGCACCCATCGCTCGTTCAGCGTCAACGGTGACTGGCTGTGAGCCAAGCTTGGGGAATCCCAGTTTGTCGAAGGGTACAGGGGAAATATACAACCACGAGGTGCCCCCAACCTCGTTTTCTCCGTAAATATGGTTGACATACCGCCCAGGCGAAGCGGTAATGCGCTTCTTCGCTTGAGAAAGCAATTCCTCCCTGTCACCGAACTGTAGAGCGTCTGTTGGACAGGTCTTCACACAGGCTGGCTCCCAGCCCTGAGCGAGGCGGTTCAGGCCGGGAGTGGTGCAGAAAGTGCATTTACGAATCCAGGGGATGGGTTTGTCCCACTCGAAAGTTGGTATGTCAAAAGGACAGGCCACCATGCAATAGCGACAGCCGATGCATTTGCCGTCGTCATAGGTCACTGGACCATTGGGAGTCTTCTGAAGAGCTCCAACGGGGCAGGCGGCCGCACAGGCGGGGTGTTCGCAGTGCATACACTGGAGCTTGGTAAAGACCCAGTGAAGTTTACCTTCGTATTCTAATTCAGTAAAGCGTATTTTAGTCCAGGTACGGGCAAACAATTGCGGTGGGTTCTCATAACTACCTCGATTAGTTGATTTTACTGCATTCTCCTTGGTAGGTATAAACTCGTCATGCTCATTCCACTGCTTGCACGCTACCTGACATCCCCTGCATCCAATGCACCTATTAACGTCGCACAGCACTGCTGTAGTCATCTTAAGCTCTCCTTGCCTTGCACAGAGGTATTATACCCCAGTGATTGAGGATGCCGATAGGGTGGACTATCCTGTCGCTTATTTGCCGGACGCAACTTCAGCGCCTACTTTGATGCCCTTCTCGAGAGCTGCCTTTTTCGTGCGCAGTTCCTTAATTCGGGAAAAGAGTCCACCCAGGTTTAAATACCAGACGAAGGCTACCGGTAGTAGTATTACCGGTATCGCCAGCACCAGAGCGGCCACAATCTGCCATTCCATTCTCTTACCTCCATTGTCAGCTTAGCATTTTGGTCTTAGAGCAAACTTCCGCCGTGATACCTAATTTGGCGCCTGAGTCGTTAGTGATTTACGCTTAGATTGTACTAGGTAATTATGCTTAGAGAGTCCCGGCTACCTATTGAGGCCGAAGTGGAAAAGGCGTATTATAGGGGGTGGAGGTTACACCTTTGGACAAGAAGATAAGGGTCCTCATCGCCGATGACCATGCTGTCGTGAGAGAGGGTACGCGCCAGATTCTGGAGCAGGAGGCGGACCTTGAGGTGGTGGGGGAGGCGGCGGATGGCGAGGAAGCCGTCAAGCTCGCCGAGAGGCTGAAGCCGGACGTGGCCATCATCGATATTTCAATGCCCAAGATGGATGGTATCGAGGCAACGCGGCGCATCAAGAAGACCCTTCCCGCGACAGCTGTGCTGATACTCAGCGCCTATGATGACGACCAGTTTGTCTTCAGCCTGCTCGAAGCCGGCGCGGCCGGCTATTTGCTCAAGAGCGTGCGCGGCCGGGAACTCGTCGATGCCGTGCGGCAGGTCTACGCCGGAGAGTCAGTGCTCCATCCTTCCATCGCCCGAAAAGTGCTGAACCGGTTTGTCCCTTCTGGCCCGGCAAAGGAACAAAAGATAGTGGAAACTCTGAGCGAGCGGGAGCTTGAGGTCTTGAGACTTGCCACTAGAGGTCAAAGCAACCAGGAAATCGCCACGGAACTTTGCCTGAGTCTGCGCACCGTGCAGGCCCACCTTGGGCATATCTTCAACAAACTGCAGGTTAGCTCGCGGACGGAGGCAGTGGTGCGCGCCCTCAAGGAGGGCTGGATTACCCTGGAGGATATACCCTAGAACCCGGAGGAAAACGCGCGCTTAATGGCTAAATCACGCTTGGCGGTTACCAAACTCATCACCGTGTTGCGTCAGCCGGGTTTCTGGCTTATTGCGGTTTCACTTGTCTTGATTTCGCTTCCTCACTATTACGGAGTCCTGAGATATCCGCCTTTCCTTGTGCCCGTGGTTACCAATCTCGGTCTGGAACGGCAAGCCTTTGAGAGAATCCTTTTCCTGGCGCCGGTGGTCTGGGCGGGGTTTATCTTCGGTTGGAAGGGAGCTTTTATTACCTCGCTGGTGGCGCTGGGGCTGATGTTACCACGGGCTGTCTTAATCTCTAATTTTCCGAAAGACGCTCTTTTCGAGAGCAGTGCCGTCTTCATTATCGGCAACGTGCTGGCGATTAGTTTCCACGCTCTACGCAAAGAGCGTGAGTATCGCATCGAGCTTGAGGTGGCACAGAAAGAGCTTGAGGAAAACGTCCGGGTCATCACCGAAGACGAGAAACGCCTTGCCGCTCTCAACCAGATAGCCACCACGGTATCGCAGTCGCTGGAACTCGACCAAATCCTGACGCGTGCCGTGGCCCGCGTGGCCAGCGTCATGCAGGCGGATATTACGTGGATATACCTCCTCGATGAGAAAGCCAGCGAACTACTGCTATCGGCCCACTGGGGCATGCCTCCGGAGCTGGCCGTGGGCATCGACCGGCTGAAGCCGGGGGAGGGGTTTAATGGCCGCGTGGCGCAATCGGGCGAACCACTCGTCGTCGAAAACGCCTCCAAAGACCCGCGTCTGACCAGAGAGGCGGTCAGCAAGCTCAACATCTGCTCGTTGCTTATTGTTCCTCTTAGCTCCAAAGGCAAGGTCAATGGAACGCTGTGCGCCGCCTACTACCAGTGCCGCATTTTCCAGCAAGGAGAAATCGACCTTCTCGGCGCCATCGGCAAGCAAATCGGTGTGGCCGTGGAAAACGCCCATCTCTACCTGCGCCAGCAGAAGGTGGCGGAAGAGCAAAAGCACCTCCAGGAGAACCTGCGCTACTATCTCCGCGAAGTGACTAAAGCCCAGGAAGAAGAAAGAAAACGCATTTCCCGCGAATTGCATGATGAGACGATTCAGTCGCTCGTGGTCCTTTCCCGCCGACTCGATGTGCTGGCTTCTAATAGCAAAGGAATGACCGAGGAGGCCCGCTTGCAGATGGAGGAACTGCGGGAGCAGGTGAATGACACCATCCAGAGCGTCCGGCGCCTGAGCCAGGACCTCCGCCCGGCGGCGCTTGACCGGCTGGGTCTGCTGCCGGCGCTGGAGTGGCTGGCTACAGACGCCGCCAAATACTCCGGCATCAGCACCAGCGTGAAGGTCATCGGGACGGAGCGTCGGCTTTCGGAAGAGGTAGAACTGGTGCTCTTCCGCATCACGCAGGAAGCGCTGCGCAATGTCTGGCGTCATTCCCAGGCGACGAAAGCGGAAATCACCGTCCGGTTTGACGAAAGCCGGACGTGCATAATCATCGCTGATAACGGCAAGGGCTTTAAGCTGTCCAAGTCAATGAGTGAACTCGCCCGAGACGGCAAGCTGGGACTGGCGGGTATGCAGGAGCGGGCGCAACTGCTCAACGGCACCGTCACCGTGGAGTCAGAGCCGGGGAAAGGCACTCGGGTCATCGTGGACGTGCTGGTTTAGAGCAATTTCTGGTAGACCAGCTTGCCGTGGCCGACCTTGTAGAAATCGGGGATGTTGCACACCACAGTGTAGCCACGTTTGAAGTAGAACTGCTGGGTCTTTTCGTAACTGGTGTGAGACTCCGTCTCAATCAGAATCATTCTGCCCTTAGCCTTCTTGATGTTCGATTCCGCCGCGGTCAGAAGCGCCGTGCCGATGCCTTTGCTATGTTTCTCTCTTGCCACAGCAATCCAGTAGACATCCCAGGCGCTCTCGGTCAGGGGCGTCAGCCCGTAGCAGACATAACCGCTGACCCTGGCGTCCGCCTCGGCGACCAGGATGTGGTACCCTGACTCGGTGCCGTCGGCAAGATAAGCATCAACCAGTTCCTCGGCGACGACTCTATCCATTTCGTCAAATTCAGGGGTTGTACTCACGATGTCCATTATGGCGGGTTTGTCCGGGCTGGTGAGCGGGCGGATTTTAATGGCCATTACGGCTTCTTCTCCAGGGCCAGCCGCACAATCCTCTCGACGAACTGGGTGTAGGTCATCCCGGAGGCTTCCGCCTGTCGCGCCGCGCCGGTCCCCGGCGAGATGTCCGGGTTGGGGTTGATTTCCAACACGTTCACCTGGTTGTTGCTGTCCAGGCGCATGTCAACGCGGGCGTAGCCATGACAGCCGAGCACTGTGAAAGCCTGCAGGGCGGTCCGGGTGATGCGCTCCCTTTCAGCCTCGGAAATCTGCGCCGGACAGACCACTTTCGTCCCTTCGAAGTAGACGCTGCCTGGCTCCCACTTAGCGGCGAAGGTGAGGATGGGGGGTTTCCCGGCCGGCAGAGAATAGGTTATCTCCGAAATGGGCAGGACGCTGCATTCCGAGTTGCCGAACACGGTGGCATTGAACTCGCGCCCCTCCAGGAACTCCTCGACTATCGCCATACCGCCGTAGGCATTGCTGATTCGGGCAATCTGTTTCCCCAGCGAGGCGAAATCCCTGACCAGGCTCTCCTCAGTCAGCCCGTGGCTGGCGTCTTCCTTATTGGGCTTGACGATGCAGGGATACCTGAGCCGGAACGTGCTCACCGTTTTCGCGGTGAGGAGCTGGTAGCGGGGATTCAGTACGCCGCCGGCTTGCAGAATCTCCTTCGTCTTGGACTTGTCCAGGGCGGTCCTCAGGATTTCGGCGGCGCAGCCGGTGTAGGGGACTCTCATCTTGTCCAGAGTCTCCGGGATGAGGGCTTCGGTCTCGGGGTAACCCGGAAAGCCCTCAAAAAGGTTGAAGACAAGGTCGACCTTGAGGGACTTCAGTCTGGCGATGGCGTTTTCGGTCGGCAGAACAAGAGGGACTAGCTCGACGGCGTGGCCAAGCTCAAGAAGTGACTTGTGCACCGCGTTGACGGCGTCAAGGACACCGGCCACGGCCGCTTGCTCGCCGGCATCGCTATAGCGACTGGCTACTGGCTCGTTATAGACAACTGCTGCCCGCACAGAGGGTATCTCCCCAAAGCCGCGCTCAATACGGCGCCAATCAGCGCATCATACGTCCAGCCCATCTTCTGGGCCATAATGACCAGGTCACTATAATCACCGAGTCCGGGCAGAGGATTAATCTCGAGGAAATAGGGCGTGCCGTCATTGCCAATACGGTAGTCGACGCGGGCAAAGTCGCGGCACCCAAGTACTTGAAAGGCGTTAATCGCCGACTTCTCCAGGTTCTTCAGCACGCTGGCGTCAAGCCGGGGCGGGCATTCGTAGTCGACGGTGTTTTTCCAGTCGCGTTTGACCTCAAGGGAGTAGACGAAGTGGTCATACTTTTGTCGGGGCAGGATGCGCATCATGCCGAGGATGTGGGGTGGGGAGTTGCCCACCATACCCACCGTCACCTCATCGCCTGCGATGAACTCTTCCACCATCACGGGCTGACGGTAGCTTTTAATCAGCTGGGCAGAAAGGTCAGTTACTTCTTTGCGATTTCTGGCCACCGAGGTAAGGCGAATGCCTTTGCTGGAGCCTTCAAAAATGGGTT
>JBGOXU010000038.1:0-8100 GCA_041479305.1 Dehalococcoidia bacterium | reverse complement strand
GGTCGGGGTTGGGGTTCATATGAACGAGTACTACCTGGGGGAGGTAGCCCTTTTGCTTCTTGAAGGCAACTAGCTCTGGCTTGAGCAGGCTGGGGGTCAGGTGCAGGGCTTTCCGGGCGAAGTCCGTGTAGTGGTCGGGGGTGGTGGTCTCCATAAAGATGACCTGGGGGGCGATGTGCTGCCAGCACTCCGCAAGCCCCGGTCCGGTGTCCCCGGCGTAGAAGATTTTCTTGCCGTCAGGGGAGGTGACCTCGTACCCCACCGCCGGGACGGAGTGCACCACGGGAACCGGCAAAACATCATAGCCGTTAATCGTAACTTTCTTGAGTGGTTCCACGATGTTGAACTTGATGACCGGGTTGCCTTCCGGTTTCTTGAGAAACTCGGCGTAGACCTTGCCATTGAGCAGGTGGGTGGCGAGGACATCGTAGACCGCCTGGGTGGAGTAGACGCTGACGGTGAACTCGTGCAGGAGGGCGTTCATGCCAATCGCTGGAATATCACGGATATGGTCGTAGTGGGGATGAGTCAGGAGAATGCCTTTCAGCTTCTTCTGAGCTTTGACGGTCAGAGTCGAGGTCAGCCCGCCGGCATCCAGCGCCAGAATGTCATCGATGAGCAGAGTCACCAGGCGGGTGCTCCGGGTCTCACAGTTGTGGGCGCCGAGAACTCTGATTCTCATTTCAGTCCGTTGGGTTACAGCGGCCTATTCAATGAACTTCATCGCGAAAGCAAGTAGACTGCCCAGCATCAGGGACAGGATGACGAATCGATTGAAGCGGCGGTGCGCTTCCAACATCAGCGCCGCGGCTCCGGTATAGATAAAGACCCCGGCGACAAAGGCAATCGCCGCCTGGTGCGCGCCTTCCGGGATGAGAAAGCTCAGGCTGGCGCCGATGGGGTACATAACGCCGGCGACCACCAGTGTAGCCAAAATCCGGCTCAGGCGGAAACCCTGCCCTTTCATCACCAGAGTGGTGGTTATGCCCTGCGGTATCTCGTGGACAATGACGGCCAGCGTCACAATCACGCCCAGGGCCGGCTTGGTGAGATAAGCCACGGCAATGCCCATCCCGTCGATGATGTTATCGGCGGCCATGCCGAGGACGGTCACCCAGCTGGCGCCGGTCACCTCGCATTCATGCTCGCCGCACTGGTGGAGCGCCAGCCCTTTATCGATGAGGTACATGATGAAGAAACCGGCGCCGAGATACGCCCAGTTGTCCGCCACCGATGCTTCGGGGAGAAGCTCAAAAAAAGCGGCGGAAATTACCGTCCCGCTGGCAAAGGCGAGGACGTAGCGGGTACTGATACCTTTGAAACGGGGGTGAAAGGGCAATAGCCCGCTCAGGATGTCGGTGAGCATGGCCAGTCCGGCAAGGAGGACGAACATAGTACTATTTTACTCCAATCAGTTCCCGAAGGGTAGCCGAGCTTGTTCCGGTTTCATTTGCGTTTGGTAGTTTCAGATTGTCATTGCGAACGTCTGGACTGTCACTCTGAGCGAAGCGAAGAGTCTTTCTATGAGATTCTTCAGTCGCTTCACTCCTTCAGAATGACACTCTGAAACACATTTCTTGAGATTGCCACGTCGCCTGCGTCTCCTCGCAATGACAGGTAGTCTCTTCACTCTGAGATGCGGAACGGGTTGAACTTCGTCTTATCATCAAAGGTGTCTATGGCTTCCTTTTTCTTCAGGAAGTTAACCACGGCATAGGTTAACGGCGTCGCCGCCGCCTCAATGGCAACCTTCGCCAGCCAGTGATACAGAATTATTACCGGCAGGAAAGACGGCGTGCCAATAAAAGCCAGCGTGATGAAAATGGCGGTGTCCAGCCCCTGTCCGACAATGGTGGACGAGATTGTCCGGCTCCAGAGGAAGCGCCCGCCGGTCAGAACTTTCATCTTCGCCAGGATGAAGGAGTTGGTGAACTCGCCGGCGAGGTAGCCCAGGAAGGATGCGCCGAGCAGGCGGGGAGTATAGCCCAGGATTTGCGCGTAGGCTTCTTGCCCCCGCCATAAAGGCGCTGGCGGTAGGATTTGCCCCACCCAGGCGAAGAAAACAAAAATGAGGTTACAGAGAAAGCCCAGCCAGATGACCTTGCGCGCCCAGCGATAGCCGTAGACCTCGGTGAGAACATCGCCGAAGATGTAGCTGAGCGGAAAAACGAAGATTGCCGCCGGCACGATGAAGGGTCCGATGCTGACCACCTTGACGGCGATGACGTTGGCGGTAATCAGGCAGGTGACGAAGATGGTGGTGATGAAGAGTAAACGGTGCGAGATGTTCATTGACGGACTGATGTCAGAACCAGCCCCTGCGCTTGAAGTAATAGAGCATGGCTCCTGCGGTGAGGATGCTCATGATGAGAATGAGAACCCAGGCGAGAGAATGCCCCGCGACTGCCGCGCCTGGGAGAGGCACGTTCATGCCCCAGAAGCTTGAAAACACTGTTAATACGGTGGCAATAGTAGCCACGATTGTGATTACGCGGAGGATGTCATTAAGCCGCACCTGTGCCATGGAAGTGTGAGTCTCGGACAGTCCTTCAATTATCTCCTTGTATTCGTCTAGAGCATCCCACATCTTGTCAACGTGGTCAATCACATCGCCGAAGTAATCGGGCAGGTCGATTTTGGTGAAGCGGCGCGTCTTGCTTTCCAGGCTGGCGATGACGGCTCTCATTGGCCAGATGATGCGCCGGAAGGTGATAATATTGCGGCGGAGGTTGGAAATCTCCGCGACGGCGCCCTGGATGCCTATTGTAAAGAGGTGGTTTTCCATGTGGTCGGTGTTTTCGCCAATCATATCCAGCAGGGGGAAGCAATCGTCAACGAGCTT
Source organism: Dehalococcoidia bacterium (assembly GCA_041479305.1). Classification (GTDB taxonomy): domain Bacteria; phylum Chloroflexota; class Dehalococcoidia; order Dehalococcoidales; family RBG-16-60-22; genus JBGOXU01. The sequence continues at coordinate 5,258 of JBGOXU010000038.1, read as the reverse complement.
GTCGACGATGCGGTAAAGCAGGTAGCCCGAGCCGTGAACGAAATTGCCGCGGAGAGTGTCCTCGCTGGTCTGGCAAAGCTTGAAGAACTTCGCTATCGACTTCAGGTAGCCGGAGCAATCGATGGATACCAGGAAGCCGTTGCCGATGAAGAAATCGACCTCGCTGGAGACGATTGTCTGGTTGATGGGGTTATAGTACGGGAAATGCAGGACGATGAACATGTGGTCTTTGTAATCGTCGATTTTGGGACGCTGGATAATGCTGAGTACGTCGTCCAGATTAAGAGGGTGGAAGGGGAAATGATTCCCCAGGTACTCGGTCTCCAGCTTGGTGGGGCGCTCCATATGAATCCAAGTCAGGTCGCTCCAGTTCAGCGTCTCCATGTTGGGCGCTTTGTTATTGACGTGCGAGACGGTCACGGTATCTAGTTTTTCCTTCAACGGGTTAACTCTTATTCTAGCACTTTTCGCTTTGAATAGCATCTGCTTAGAACACGAACAGGCTGGCGCCGCCGCTCACTTCAATTGCCTCGCCGGTGAGGTAGCTCGATTCTTCCGAGGCGAGGAAGACCAGGACATTGCTGACTTCTTGCGGGTTGCCCAGCCGCCGCATGGCGGTTTTCTTAATGATGCGCTCGCGGAACTCCGCCGCCACCTGGCTGAAAGCCCCGGCATCAATCGAGCCGAGAACAAGGGCGTTGCAGGTCACTCCCTTGCGCGCCCCTTCCAGGGCCACCGCCTTGGTCAGCCCAATCAGCCCCGCCTTGGTCGTGGCGTAACTGCACTGTCCCATTCCGCCCATCGTGCCGGTGATGGACGAGATGTTGATGATGCGGCCCCACCCCCGCTCCAGCATCCCGGGCATGACGCACTTAATCATGTTGAAGGCGCCGCTGAGGTTGACGGCGAGGTCGCGGTCCCAGTCCTTCTTATCGGTGTTTATCAGGAGCGCCGCCCGGACAATGCCGTAAGCGGCGTTGTTGACCAGGATATCGATTGGACCGAGGGCGGTCCTGGCTTTTTCGACGCCTTCCCGCACTTGGTCGAGTTCGGTCACGTCCAGCTTCAGCGCGATGGCTTTGCGCCCCAGCGTCTCGATTTCCTTGACCAGGGCTTCCGCTTTTTCGAAACGACTGTAGCCGGTGAGGGCGACATCGCACCCCGCCTTGGCCAGGGATAGGCAATGGAATCGGCCCAGCCCTCCCGAACCACCGGTCACCAGAGCTACCTTACCCGAGAGACTCATGCCACCCCTCCTTACTTGTATTCGTAAAACCCTTTGCCTTTTTTTCGACCGAGCCACCCAGCGCTGACCATCCTGACCAGGAGGACGGGCGGGGCAAACTGGGGGTCTTTGAACTCGTTATAAAGTGTATTGGCGAGCGACAGGATGACATCCAGCCCGACAAGGTCGGCCAGCGCCATCGGTCCCATCGGGTGGTTCAAGCCGAGGACGACAGCATTATCGATGTCTTCCCGCGTGGCGACGCCGGCTTCCAGCATCCGGACGGCGTTCAGAAGCTCCGGTAGCATCAGCCGGTTGACGATGAAGCCGGGCGTGTCTTTAGCCACGACCACGGTCTTGCCGATGGACTTGCTGAACTCCTTGGCCGTTTCCAGCGTCTCGTCGCTGGTGGCAATGGTGCGGACAACTTCGAGAAGCTTCATCACCGGCGCCGGGTTGAAGAAGTGCAAGCCCAGCACCCTGTCGGGGCGGCTGGTCGCCATCGCCATTTCGATGACCGGCAGGCCGGACGTGTTCGAGGCAAGGATGGCGTGTTTGGGACAGATTCCGTCCAGCTCGGTGAAGATTTTCTTCTTCGGGTCCAGGTTTTCAATTGCCGCCTCGATAACCAGGTCGCAATCGCTGAAGTCGTTAAAGCTGGTCGTGCCCTTGATGCGGGTGAGCGTGGCATCCCGGTCCTGCGGGGTGATTTTCTGCTTTTCGACGGCTTTGGACAGGAAGGAATTGATTGCCGCCAGGCCCTTTTTCAACAGGTCTTCACTAACTTCGGAGACAGTCACCGCGTATCCCGCCTGGGCGCAGACCTGGGCGATGCCGCTGCCCATCGTCCCGCACCCCACCACCCCCACTCGATTTATCTTCATCATACTCCTATTTGGCTTTGAAATCAGGCTTCCGCTTTTCGGTGAAGGCTTTGGTCCCCTCGGCGAAATCTTCCGTGCTCATTGCGTAGCCTTCAAGGTCGTTCTCCAGCTTCAGCCCATCTTCCAGGGTCATACTCAGCCCACGTATCATAGCTTGTTTGGCGGCTCTGACCGCCAGCGGTCCCGCCTGGCAGATTTGCTGTGCCCACTCCTTCGCGGTCGATAGAACTGCTTCCGGCGGGACGACGGTATTGACTAGACCGATGCGGTAGGCTTCCTGGGCATCGATGAGCTTGCCGGTAAAGAGAAGCTCGGCAGCTTTGCAGGCGGGGATAAGTCGCGGCAGTCTCTGGGTGCCGCCCCACCCTGGAATCAGCCCCAGGGTCACCTCGGGCAGGCCGAAGCGGGCTTTCTCGGAGGCAATGCGGATATCGCAGGCAAGGGCCAGTTCCAGTCCGCCGCCGAGCGCCAGCCCGTTGATGGCGGCAATGAGCGGCTTCCATATTTCCAGGCCGCGCATATTGGTGGCGGGCATCTTCCAGGGGCTGGCGGGCAGGATTTCTTTGAGGAAGGGGAGCATGTCTGTAATATCGGCGCCGGCGCAAAAAGCCTTCTCCCCCGCGCCGGTGAAGATGCCGGCCCATAGCTCGGGGTCGTCACGGAAGTCGACCAGCGCGTCGTGAAGCTCGCGCGCCGCCTGGACGTTGATGGCGTTCAGCGCCTCGGGACGGTTGATGGTGAAGATGCCGAGTTTGCCTTCTTTTTTGTAGTCGATAATCATCAGAGTCTCCCGTCTGAGAGCAATTCGTAGATTGTAGCAAAAGCCAATGTAAAACGTCAAGATGGGGTAAGTTACGAGTTCATAGAGTTTATTGAGTTATGGAGTCTTGTCTCGGCTCAGGGCCAACTCAATAAACTCAATAGACTCGGATTGAGGGGTAATCTAGCTCCGTTTCAAACGGGCGACCGCCTCCTTAATTTCGTCGATGGAAGCCTCCTCTTCCACGGTGGACAGGTCGCCCAGGTCTTTATCGGTCAGGAGCGCCTTAAGCACGCGGCGCATGAGCTTGCCGCTGCGGGTCTTGGGCAGCATATTGACGAACTCGATGTCCTTCATCACGATGATTGAGCCTATGGTCTTGCGGACGTGCTGAATCAGCTCCTGCTTTAGCTCGGGGCTGGGGCTATACTTTTTGGACAGCACGACGAAGGCGCTGGCCACTTCGCCACGGAGTTCATCGGGGACGCCGGTAACCGCCGCCTCGGCCACCGCCGGATGGGAAATGAGGGCATTCTCCACCTCAATGGTGCCGATTCTATGGGCGGCAATCTTGATGACCTCGTCGGCGCGACCCAGGAACCAGATATAGCCGTCCTCATCGCGGAAGGCAGCATCCCCGGCGTAATAGAGTCCCTGGGTGGCCGGAGTGTGCGCCCAGTAGTCCTTTGTGTAGCGCTCGGCGTCGCCCCACAGTGTTGGCGTGAGGCCCGGGAAGGGCTTCTTGATGACAAAGACGCCTTTTTCATTGGGCAGTAGGGAATGGCCATCCTTATCGCTGACAATGTCGGCGATGATGCCGGGGGTGGGGTAGGTGGCCGAGCCGGGCTTGATGGGCGCCATCCCCAGGCCATAGGGGTTGCCGACAATCGCCGCCGCCGTCTCCGTCTGCCACATATGGTCGATGACCGGAATCTTCCCGCCGAAGACCTGGTTCTGCAGCCAGTCCCAGGCCGCCGGGTTCAGCACCTCTCCGGCGCAGACCACACGCTTGACCGTGCTCCAGTCGTGGTTCTTAGACGGCTCCAGCCCGTACCGCATCTGGGCACGGACGCCGGTGGGGGAAGTGAAGATGCCGGTGACTTTGTTCCTCTCGATGATGTCCCACCACATATCGTTGCGCGGGAAGTCCGGCGTGCCTTCGAAGAGAATCGAGGTACAGCCGGTGAGGAGCGGCGCGTAGACGTTATAGCTGTGGCCGACAATCCAGCCGATGTCCGAGGTGCAGAACCACATATCATCGGCGCTCAGGCCGTAAATCCACTTGCCCATCGAGTAGACATAGACCTGGTAGCCGCCGTGGTTCTGGACGGTGAGCTTGGGTTTGGCCGTGGTGCCGGAGGTGGGCAGAATGAACAGCGGCTCGTTCGACTCCATTTGGACACATTCGCCGCTGAAGCCTTTGCCTTTGGCCAGGAACTCCGCCCAGGTGATATCGCGTCCCGACTTCATCGGCACGTCTTTACCGCCTTTGTCGGTGAGGACGACCACCGTCCTAATCTGGCCGGGAGTGGGGAGCCTGGTCAAGGCATCGTCAACCATTTCCTTGAGGGGGATGGGCTTGCCGCGCCGGCTGCCCCGCGCCTGGGTGATGATGAACTTTGTGCCACTCAAGTCAAGCCGGTCGGCGATGGCGCCCGAGGAAAATCCAGCGAAGATGACCATGTGGACGGCGCCGATTCTAGCGCAGGCAAGCATCGAGACGGCGGCTTCGATGCCCATCGGCATATAGATGGCAACTCTATCGCCCTTCTGGACACCGATGCCTCTTAGCGCCGCGGCGCACTGCTCCACCAGCTTGAGAAGCTTAGCGTAAGTGACTTTTCTGATTTCGCCGGTGTCGCCCCGCTCCGAGATGAAGGCAATCTTGTTGCCCTTCCCCTGTTTGACCTTGTAGTCGAGGCAACTGTAGCTAATGTTGGTCAGCCCGCCGAGGTACCACTTGAAAGAGGGGAACTCCCAGCTGAGGATTTTGTCCCACTTTTTGAACCAGTGGATATCTTTGCCGGCATCGAGCGCTGCCTTTCCCCAGAACCCCTCATAATCCGTCACCGCCTGATTATAGAAAGCCTGGGCCTGTGGTGGTAGCTTTGGATACATTGTTTGCGTCTCCTTATCTAAGAGCCCTTTAGGACATAGTCGACCGCATTGAAAGGTTACATTACGGGATTGGCTTCATTGGCTGGTGTTTGTCTCAGTATATCGTTTTGGGGCTGTAATGTCCATAAGTAGAGCTTCTATGCTTGCTGGGGACGTATTGCGTCAAATTAAACTGTTACCGAAGACCTCCTGGTTGCGTCATCCTTCAGCTGAAGGACCGAACTGGGAGGCGGTCAGCCAGCCGCCACAGTTGTTCCAGATTGCCGTTGAT
>JBGOXU010000037.1:0-8189 GCA_041479305.1 Dehalococcoidia bacterium | reverse complement strand
ATATACAGCCAATTCTCTTTTAGCAGGTGTATTTGATGTATTGAAAACCAGCACTGCGCTCGCCTTTAGTAAACCGATTAACTCCCCCTCACCACTGTCCCCCTCGGCAAATGTGTAAGCCACCCCAGGACGCAGAACCCTATCAACCCAGCCTTTTAAAATGGCGGGCGGCTGCCCCCACCAATTGGGATGAACTATAATAATTCCTTCCGCTTTTGAAATTTCCGAGCAATGCCTGCTTATTATCCGCGGTAAGGAAGCATCTCTAGTAATCTCGTGAGCAGGGAGAATCGGAGGAAATTTCTCTTTGTAAAGGTCATGAAAAGCAACTTCGTGCCCGTTCGTATTTAAGATTTCTATAGCTGCTCCGGCAATGGCATGATTAAAGCTTCCTTTATCGGGATGCGCTAGAATAACTGTTACCTTCATGAATTTCTCTCAACCCTTCTAAAACTACAAATCAAGTATATTGAATATTACCTCAAAAGTTCTACCTATTGCTCCCTCGGCTCCGCTTCCGTTACCCCTTGTTAAACAGGACTGACAGAATGTCCCCATCCTGCACCTCGTAGTCACGCCCTTCGATACGCTGTTTGCCCGCCTTAGCTGCGGCGGTCTCACTACCCAGCTCCACCAGGTCGTTGAAGGCGATGACTTCGGCCTTAATGAAGCCTTTCTCCATATCGGTGTGTATCTTTCCGGCCGCCGCCGGGGCTTTGTCTCCCTTGCGGCATGTCCAGGCACGGACTTCATCCTCCCCGGTGGTAAAAAAGCTAATCAAACCGAGCATCTTGTAGGCGACATGGAGCAGCCGCTCCATTGAGGACTCTTCCAGACCCAAATCCCGCAGAAACTCCTGCTGCTCGTTAGGTTCAAGCTGGCTGATGTCAGCTTCCTCCTGGCCGCAGACAGTAATCATTTCCGCGCCCTGGGTATGAGCCAACTGACTCAGCGCCATGACATGGCGGTTGGCGGTGTCCTCCATCGACTTGACGTTGGCGACGTAGAGCACTGGTTTCAGTGAAACCAGGTTGCATTCCCGAATGCTGGCCTGTTCCAGGGCGCTTAAGTTCTGCTTGCGCGCTGGAATACCCTGCTGAATAGCGGCGTATACCTTTTCGCAGTGAGCCGTCTCATGGATGGCATCTTTGTCTCCGGCGCGCACCCTCTTTGCCAGCCTGCTTATCTTGTTTTCCAGGGTAGTGCTATCGGCAGCCATCAGTTCCAGGTCGATAGTCTCGATGTCCCGCACCGGGTCTATTGTCTCATACGCGAAGGGAATACCGGTGTCTTCGAAACAGCGGACGACGTGCAGGAGAGCCTCAACATCCTTGATATGCCCGAGCAGCCTGGAGCCGCGCCCGTTCTCCTGCGGACCGGCCTTGAGACCGGGAATATCCACGACATCCACCGTGGCCGGCACTACCTTCTGCGGGTGATACATCTTCGCCAGTATTTCCAGACGCTGGTCAGGCACGTTGACGACTGCCTCGTTCATCTCCGCGCCGTTATAGCTTGAAGCCCCTGCGGCCGTGATAGCATTGAAAATGACTGTCTTCCCGCAGGAAGGCAATCCGACCAGGCCACAACTTAAACCCATATCGTATTCCTTTCACTCAAACGCATGCGATAAGGCACGCGTTATTACTCGTTCATCAATGGGAATTGCTTCCTGACCCCGGGAGCCGGGGCCCGCCCGGAGGTGAAAAAGAGTCCGGTGCTAAAGTAAATCTGTCATATCTGCGCTAGGTCACTATTAGAATTGTATATCAATGGCGCTCGATTTACAAAATACGAGTCGCCCTGATGGTCTCTATTCTCCGTTTTCCGTGATATAATTAATAGCTAGGTTGCTCATTTCACCGTGGCGACGCAATCGGGGTTGAAGAAAAGTCTTTTCGGGAGGTGAACACTGAAAACTAAGACCATCCGCCAGGTGGTAACCTTCAAGGCAAACCCGCACGAAGTCTACGAGGCGCTGATGGACTCGAAGAAGCACTCTGCGTTCACCGGGTCGGAAGCCAGAATCAGCCGGAAGGTGGGCGGTAAGTTCATCGCCTATGACGGCAGCCTCGAGGGCACCAACCTGGAGCTGGTGCTGGATAAGAAGATTGTGCAGTCGTGGCGTGGCAGCGACTGGCCCGAGGGGCACTACTCCAAAGCCGTCTTCTCGCTGAAGGAAATCGAGGGTGGCACGAGGCTAACCTTCACCCAGACCGGCGTCCCCGCGGACCTCTACGAGGACTACCGCCAGGGCTGGCACGACTACTACTGGAAGCCGATGAAGTCGATGCTGGTGCGTTTCTTGACGGCCCACTCCATCGTGATGTCCTTGGGGTGGTGCTGGAGGAGGAAGCGGCCGATAGCCTCGGCAGAGGAGCGGACCGCTTTGTAGTCGAGCCCGCGTAAGATGGGGACAAAGATGTGGAGGCCGGTCGCGCCTGACGGCAGAAATGAGTGAGTGGTTACCCCAGCTCGCCCACTGCGTAGAGAATGGCGCTGACCGCGGCCAGCCCGGCGGTCTCGGCGCGGAGAACGCGGCGTCCCAGGCTGGCGGTGACGATGCCTTTCGATTCCGCATACCGCACCTCTTCAGCGGGAAAGCCGCCCTCAGGACCGATGAAGAGACTGAAGGATTTGGCGTTCAGGAAGGACTGTTGTTTGAGGACATCATGCAAGCGCTGGCTCTTTTCCTCCTCCCAGAGCAGGATGGCGGGCGTGGCGGCACGGTCGCAGGCCTCTCGGAAAGACACGACCGGGTAGAGGGTGGGCAGGAGACCCCTTTCCGATTGCTCGGCGGCTTCCCGGACTATCTTCTGCCACCTCTGGACCTTATTTTCCGCGGGTCTCTTGACCACGCACCGCTCCGAGACGAACGGCACGAAGGCGCTCACTCCCAGCTCCACCCCCTTCTGCAGGACAAACTCGAACTTGTCGGCCTTGAGGAGCGCCTGGAAGAGGGTGATTTTGAGTTTGGGCTCGCCGGGGCTGATTTCTTTCTTTAACACTTTGCCCTGCACCTGGTCGGCGCTGAGCTTCTCAAGCTGAACTTCGTACTCCCAGCCAGAGTTGTCCAGGACGATGATGCGGTCGGCGGGCTTGAGGCGGAGAACGTGGCAGACCTGGTGCGCCGGCTCGTCTGTGAGGACTACCTTTCCATCGGTAATCCAGTCTTTCGGAATAAAGAATCGGTTCATTGGTTCGACATTATTATAGCAGAAGCACGAAAGTGGCGGCGCTCTTCGGTTTCGGTTGTCTCTAACGCTAGACTGTCATTGCTACGAAAATAGGAATCCGACCGCCAAAATTGTCATTCCCCATGTGAATACCCCGCTCCAGAACAAAACACTAAATCCACCTCAACCGAACAGAACCTGAAGTCCCCATCACTTGTTTACGCCAGGAAACTAGGCTAAACTTCCTAGATGGGACTCGTTCTTGCTCCGTGAGAGGGGTCTCGGTTTTTGTCGGCGAGGAAAAAGCCGGGAGCTTTGCCCGCTATTTCTTGAGGTCGCCGGCAGAGGTAATAAGTCTCCTTGGGGGACTGCCGGGAATAGCCCCCAGAGGGCACTAAGTCAAAATCGGGGAGGGTTGACGCCCATGAGAATACTTTTTGTCGCCGCCGAGGCAAGCCCCCTTGTTAAGGTGGGTGGACTGGCTGACGTCATCGGCTCGCTGCCCAACGCTCTGGCCGGGCTGGGGCACGAGGTGCGGCTCATGATGCCCCAGTACGGCGCCATCGATGTGAACCAGTACCCGCTGGTCACGGTCAGAGAGCGATTCGATGTGCCGGTGGGCGGAGGCACTGAGCCGGCATCGCTCCGCTTGGCCAATCTCAAGAAGGTATTCGCCTATCTCGTCGGTAACGACGGCTATTTCGGGGGCGAGCAGGTCTACGGCGGTGACGACATCAATCGCTTCCTGTTCTTTTCGCGGGCGGCGTTTTCGATTGTCGGACATCTCGGCTGGAAACCAGACGTCATCCACTGCCACGACTGGCACACTGCCCTCCTGCCGATGTGGCTGAAGAAGCGGCGCGCGCCCTATGCCACTGTCTTCACCATCCATAACCTCGCCTACCAGGGACGCTTTGATGACGACTATTTGAACGCCTCGGGCTTGAGCCAGGACTGGAAGGACTTAAACGCCGGCGCGCCCTCGCCTCCCTACTGTTTTCTGGGGCAGGGCATTACCTGGGCCGACCTGGTGACCACGGTCAGCGAGACCTACGCTAAAGAGATTCTTAACCCCGAGTACGGGGAGGGGCTTGACCACTTGCTCCGCTACCGGCAGAAGGACCTGGTCGGCATTGTCAACGGGATTGATTATGAGGAGTATAACCCGGAAAAAGACCCCTACATCCCCGCCAGGTTCAGCGCTTCGACCATCGCCCGGCGCGCCGGCAACAAGCTGGCATTGCAGAAGCAGTTCAACCTGCCGCAGGACGCCGAAATTCCGCTCATCGGCATGGTGCAGAGACTGGACGACCAGAAGGGCATCGATATCCTGGTCGAGGCAATTGACACCGTTCTGCAAGAGAAGGCGCAGCTGGTGATTGTGGGGAGGGGGCGGGAACATTACGAGGCAAGTCTGACAGGGATTGCCGGTCGGTACCCCGAGCAGATGGGGCTGTTCACCGGCTTCGACGAGGCGGTAGCGCGACTGGCCTACGCCGGTTGCGATATCTTCCTGATGCCTTCGCGCTACGAACCCTGCGGGCTCGGCCAGATGATTGCGATGCACTACGGGGCAGTCCCCGTGGTGCGTCACACCGGCGGGCTGGCGGACACCGTGCCCGAGCTATCGCCGGACCTGGGCAAAGGGAACGGCTTTGTCTTCAAAGAGTACACCCCCGAAGCGATGATAGGCGCGGTCAAGAGAAGCCTGGAAACCTACCGGAACCGGAAAACCTGGACAAGAGTGATGGAGCGGTTGATGAAGCAGGACTTCTCCTGGCAGAACTCGGCGAAGAAATACGAGGCGGCTTACAAACGCGTCGTGGACTTCCCCAAACTGCTAACCAGGCAGTAAGGGCGGTTTTCACCCCGGTCCGCATAGCCCGGCATTTGCCCTCGCCTCTTTGATGAAGTCGGCGAGGGCTTTTCCAGGTCGCCATAGGCCGGTTGCCCGCTCCACTCCTCCCGCGCCCGGCTACCATCAACTATAGCCCAGCGCGACACTGTGTGCACGGTGTCGTAATAGCGGAATTGCGCAAATGCGCAGGTGAGTAAGTTGTGCTCCAGCAGGCGGTGGATGAAAAACAACGGCGCCGGGTTTTGGCTATCGCCCGGCGCCGTGAAAAAACCGGAGAGGAGTGGTTACTTCTTCGCCTCGGACTTCTCCTCAATCTCCCGCCCGAAGGACTCCTCTTTCTTGGAGACCCAGACCGAGCCGACAATGATGGCCAGGCAGACGACGACCACGCTGATGGTGACAGGCGTAAGCCCCCTCTCCCTGAAGCCGCCACCAGCCACCTGGACGACCATCATCGAGGCGGCGATGACCGAGACCAGGTTGATGACCTTAATGAGCGGGTTGAGCGCCGGACCGGCGGTGTCCTTCAGCGGGTCGCCGACCGTATCGCCGACAACGGCCGCCTTGTGCGCCTCGGAGCCTTTGCCGCCGTACAAGCCGTCTTCGATGGTCTTCTTGGCGTTGTCCCAGGCGCCGCCGGCGTTAGCCATAAAGACCGCCAGCAGCTGGCCTACCAGGATAACCCCAGCGAGGAAGCCCGCCAGCGCCTCAAGGCCGAAGAGGAAACCGATGGCGATTGGCGAGAGAATGGCGAGGAGCGCCGGGGTGAGCAGTTCCTTCTGGGCGGCGCCGGTGCAGATGGAGACCACTTTGCCGTAATCGGGGTCGACGGTGCCTTCCCAGACACCCTTGACATTGGCGAACTGCCAGCGCACTTCGTTGATGATAAAGTAGGCGGCGCGTCCCACGGCGCGAATTGTCAGACTGCTGAAGAGGAACGGAATCGAGCCGCCGATGAGGAAGCTGACGAAGACCTTCCACTGAATCAGGTTGATGGTCTCCAACTGGTAGTCCTCGTAGAAGGCGGCGAAGAGGGCGACCGCCGCCAGGACGGCCGAAGCGATGGCGATACCCTTGGTGATGGCCTTGGTGGTGTTGCCCACGGCATCGAGGTCGGCCAGGGTCTTGCGGGCTTTCGTCTCCAGGCCAGACATCTCGGCAATGCCGTTAGCATTATCGCAGACGGGACCGAAGGCATCCATCGAGATGTTGTTACCGGTGAGAGTGAGCTGGCCAATGCCGCACAAAGCGACGCCGTAGAAGATATAAATGATGTCGGTGCCGCGCCAGATGAGCGCCGAGGCGATTATGGAGAGCGCAATGACGATGATTGCCATCACGGTGCTCTCGTAGCCGACGCCGAGGCCGGAAAGAATCGTGGTTGCGGGACCGGTCTTGGTCGACTTGGCGATTTCTTTGACCGGGGTGCGCTCCGTCGAAGTGTAGTAATCGGTGAGGTAGTTAATGGCGATTGCCAGCGCGACGCCGACGGAGGTTGCCCAGAAAAAGCGCAGGTCGCGGGCATACAGCCAGGCGAAGAGCAAGAAGGACGCAACGGAGAGGAAGGCGGCGAGCCAGTAGCCGCGGTGGATGGCTTTCATCGCGTTTTCGCCTTCACGGAGGGCGCGCACCGAGTAGGTGCTGACAATGGAGGCGAAGACGCCCGCGGCGCGGACCAGCAATGGGAAGATAATCCAGGAAAGCTGTCCGGTGCTAACGGTGAGAATGAGGCCCAGAATCATCGCCGCGACGATGGTGACTTCGTAGGACTCAAAGATGTCAGCCGCCATTCCGGCGCAGTCGCCCACGTTATCGCCGACGAGGTCGGCAATGACGGCGGCGTTGCGCGGGTCATCCTCAGGAATGCCTTTCTCCACCTTGCCGACGAGGTCGGCGCCGACGTCAGCGGCTTTGGTGTAGATACCGCCGCCGACGCGCATAAAGAGGGCGATTAAGGTGCCGCCGAAGCCAAAGCCGAGCAGAACAAGCGGGGCATCCCTGAAGAAGATAATGAAAATGATGGTGCCGCCCAGCAGGCCGAGGCCATCGGTGAGCATGCCGGTGATGGTGCCGGTGCGGTAAGCAATTTGGAGCGCCTTGGTGAAGCTACTGCGGGCCGCCTGGGCGACTCTGACATTGCCCTGCATGGCCATATTCATCCCGATGTAGCCGACCAGCGCCGAGAAGATGGCGCCCATCAGGAAGCCGCCCGCCCGACCCAGCCCGATGAGCCACTTGGGGTTGCCATAGGCGGAAGTGCCACCGGCAAACCAGCCGGTGAAGAAGACAAAGATGGCGAGCAGGAAGATGAGGAGCAGGATGGTGCGAAACTGTCTTGACAGGTAGGCATTGCCGCCGGAACGGATGGCGCTGGCGATGTGTCTCATCTTGTCCGTGCCTTCCGGTTCACGGAGAATCTGGCGGGTGAGGAAGGCGGCATAGAGCAGGCCGAGGATGGCGATGACCACTACCCCGATGAGAGCGTATTTCTCGAAGGCAGTGGCGACACGGAAGCCCTCGAATAGCGTGATTGGCATTTAACTTCTCTCCTTAAGACTAATCCGTTTATTATAGCAAATACGGGGTGCGAAAAGTCAAGGGAGACTGTAGTGTAAGCAAGGAACCCTATCCCCTTGCATCCCCTTTCCCAATGGGATTAGTGTGGGAAAGGGGAAATATAAATGTAAAAGAGGGGCTAGCGCCCTTCAGGGTGAACCTTCAGGCTGAACCCCTCTTGGACGCCCTTCAGGGTGGTTCCAGTGATGTCACCAGAACTGAACCCTTCTGGGTGAACCCCGCTTCTGGCAAGTTCAGAGTCTTAGTATTCCAAGCACCCTACGGGCTACTGCTACTGGATTCTGGCTCCCGTATCAATCCCGTGTCAGGTCCCGATTTCTTCGGGATGGCGACAAAGTCGCTCACACGGGACAGGGTACGGGGCAAGCTTCGCCGGAACGGGAGGGTGTCCTGTTCTGGATTCTGGCCTGCGCCAGAATGACAAATGATTACTGACGCAATTGCGCAATTACTCTTTTGAGCAGTTCCTCGTAGGTCTTGACGCCGCGCACGTCCAGCTTGGTGTTGCGGAAAGCCCGCACCATCGCCTCGATGAGGCGGGTCTTGCTCAGCTTCTTGCCGCCGCTGAACTTGGCGGT
>JBGOXU010000036.1:0-8222 GCA_041479305.1 Dehalococcoidia bacterium | reverse complement strand
CGAGTACTTCGTCAGCTACTATGACTACTATCAGCCGGAAGCCTACGTCCCCCAGACCGACCTCTACATCGAAAAGGACGCCGAAATCAACGAGGAAATCGATAAGCTCCGCCACGCCGCCACCCGCGCCCTCTTTACCCGCCGTGATGTCCTCATCGTCGCTTCGGTGTCTTGCATCTACGGCCTCGGCGAACCCGAGGAATACCGCAGTTTCGTCGTCAGCCTGAAGCGGGGCGAGACCTACGACCGCCACAAGCTCCTGCGCCAGCTGGTCGATATGCAGTACGAGCGCAACGACATCGACTTCACCCGCGGCAAGTTCCGCGTCCGCGGCGATACCATCGAAGTCCAGCCCGCCTACGAGGAAATCGCCGTCCGCATCGAGTTCTTCGGCGATGACATCGACCGCATCATTGAAATCGACCCGCTCACCGGCGAGCTGCTGAAGGAGCTTGAATCGATTGACATTTATCCGGCCAAGCACTTCGTCACCTCGCACGATAAGCTGGTGGCGGCGGTTGAGAGTATCAAACAGGAGCTGGCGCAACGGCTGGCCGAGCTAAAGTCGCAGGGCAAACTGCTCGAAGCGGCGCGACTGGAGTCCCGCACCAACTATGATTTGGAGATGATGCGGGAAGCCGGCTACTGCGCCGGCGTGGAAAACTACTCGCGGCACCTGGCCGGTCGCGCGCCGGGCAGCCCGCCGTGGACCCTGCTCGACTACTTCCCCAGGGACTTCCTGATGTTCATCGATGAATCGCACATGACCCTGCCGCAGATACGGGGAATGTATCATGGGGACATCTCGCGCAAGCAGACGCTGGTCGACTATGGCTTTCGCCTGCCCTCGGCGCTGGACAACCGCCCCCTCAGCTTCGATGAGTTCAACCAGCGCCTCAGCCAGGTTGTCTATGTCTCGGCGACGCCTGGCGACTACGAGTACGCCCGCAGCGAGCAGATTGTGGAACAGCTTGTCCGTCCCACGGGTCTCCTCGAACCGACGGTCGAGGTCCGGCCCACGAAGGGCCAGATTGACGACCTCATCGCCGAAATCAAGAAGCGGGCGGAGAAAAGCGAACGGTGCCTGGTGACCACGCTGACCAAGCGGATGGCGGAAGAGCTTGCCGACTACTTAATCGAGATGGGCGTCAAGACCCACTACCTGCACTCCGAGGTCGATACGCTAGGGCGGGTCGAGATTCTGCGCGACCTGCGGCTCGGCGTGTACGATGTTGTCGTCGGCATCAACCTGCTCCGTGAAGGGCTCGACCTGCCCGAGGTGAGTCTGGTCGCCATCCTCGATGCCGACAAGGAAGGCTTCCTGCGGTCGAAGGAAGCCCTCATCCAGACGATGGGCCGCGCCGCCCGTCACATCGACGGGCACGTCATTATGTACGCCGATACTGTTACCGGTTCAATGCAGGCGGCAATCGATGAGACGATGCGCCGTCGCCGCATCCAGGAAGCCTACAACCAGGAGCATGGCATCACGCCGCAGGGCATCCGCAAAGCTATCCGCGATATCACCGAGCGGGTGAAGGCGGTGGCGGAGACCCGCGGAAAGTACGTCGCCGCGCCGGTGGGCCGGGATGACATCGCCCGGCTAATTAAGGATTTGGAGGGACAGATGAGAACGGCCGCCAGAAGTCTTGAGTTTGAGAAAGCCGCCATTATCCGCGACCGTATCATCGAGCTGAGGAAAGCTATCACCGAAGACCCTATTGAGGTAAGAAGATGAGCCAGGAGCCAGAGACCAAAGGCGACCGCCGCGAGAAGAAGCTCCGCAAGCAGAAAGAGCGGATGCAGAAGCACGGCAAGGGCCTGGCGCAGATTTACAAGGACGTGGTGATGAAGAAGGCGAAGGGTGAGAAGGAGAAATCCTGAATCCTGAACCCCACTGTCATTGCGAGCGACCCACCTGTTATTTCAAAGCGAAGCAATCTCAAAGCATAATACTGTCACCCTGAGCGCAGCGAAGGGTCTCAAGGACGGATTCTTCACTTCGTTCAGCATGACATTCGTTGAGATTGCTTCGTCGCTACGCTCCTCGCAATGACAGGTTAGACCGGCACTCTAGAAACTCAACCAACTCAACCAACTCAATGAACTCGCCCCACTAGGCGTCCTCGGGCTTGCCTTCTTCCTCGCCTCGCTTGAAACCTTCCTCCTCAAGCTGTTCCATAATCCTCGCCGCCCTGGGATAGCCGATGTGCAGGCGGCGCTGGAGGAAGGACGTGGAGATACGTTCGTGCTCACGGGCGAGCTGGCGGGCGGCATCAATCAGGGTATCGGAAGGATAGGCGGCTTTGGCGGCGGCTTGCGGCGCCACAATGTCTTCCACCTTGAGCTGGCTGATTTCCGTTTCCTGCTGACTGTTCCAGAAGTAGACGAGGCGCTCAATCTCCGGGTCGGAGACAAAACAGCCCTGGAGTCGCTTCGGTTTCGCCGCCTCGGTGGGCATATAGAGCATATCGCCGCGACCCAGCAGTTTCTCCGCCCCCGCGCCGTCGAGAATGGTGCGCGAGTCCACCTGCGAGGTTACGGCGAAGCTGATGCGGGTGGGGAAGTTGGCTTTAATCAGGCCGGTGACCACATCCACCGAGGGTCGCTGTGTCGCCACGACCAGGTGAATACCCGTGGCGCGGGCGAGCTGGGCCAGCCGGCACAGGATATGCTCGACCTCATCGAAGCCGGTCATCATCAAATCGGCCAGCTCATCGATAACGAGCACCAGGAAGGGCATCTTGTCCTTGCCCTGCTTGCCCTTATTGTAGCCTTCGATGTTGCGGGCGCCGGCGGTGGCCATTTTCTTATAGCGCTGGTCCATCTCCAGGTTCAGCCAGCGCAGGGCGTTCAGCGCCTTGTCCGTCTCGACAATCACCGGCGTGGCGAGGTGGGGGAGGCTGTTGTACGGTGTCAGCTCGACGCGCTTGGGGTCGACCAGTATGAAGCGCACGTCGAAGGGAGTATTGTGCATCAGCAGACAGGTGATGGTGGCGTTCAAGCAGACCGTCTTGCCGCTGCCCGTGGCGCCGGCAATGAGGAGATGAGGCATCTTGGACAAATCGCCCGAGACCGCTTCTCCGCCCGCCCCCTTGCCCAGGGCAATTGCTAGCCTGGACTTGGCCCCAATCTTCTGGAAAGTGCTCGTTTCGATGACGCCGCGCAGGCTGACCACGCCGATGCGCGTGTTCGGCACCTCGATACCGACAATCGATTTACCCGGGACCGGGGCTTCGATTCTGATGCTCGGGGCGGCGAGGGTCAGGGCGAGGTCGTTGGCCAGCGAGGTGATGCGCTCGACCTTTACCCTGGTCTTGGCTACCTCCTCCTGGCGGGTGACGATATTGCCGTTCTTGTCCTTTTCCTTGACCTCTTTGAACTTCCGGTCCCAACCTGGCTCCACCCCGAACTGGGTCACCGTGGGTCCGGTGTTAATCTGCACGACTTTGGCTTCCACGCCGTAGCTGCCCAGGGAATCCTCGATGAGCTTGGCACGCTTGACGTTGTCCGCCTGGCTGAACTCGACCTCCGGCAGGACATCGAGGATATCAAGCGGCGGTATCTTCCAGCCGTCAACGACGACCAGGTCGGACGATTGCCCGTATTTCTTCCACACATCTTCCGCCACCTGCTTCAACTGCTGCGCCGGCGAGACTTTCTTGCCCGTCGCTGTTGTTGCTTCCGGCGTCTCTGTTTTCTCCGCGGTCTCCGCCGTTGCTTCGACCGAGGCAGAAGTCGGCGGCAGGGGCGGCTGGGGTGGTGTCAAATCAGGGGACTCAGGTCGCATCCAGGAAGGCAGGGGCACCGACTCCCTGCTCCTTGCCGACTTTGCTCGGCCCAGTATGCCGCCCCCGGGAAACCCGAAGGGTCTCTTGAAAAGGGGTCTGCCGGGGATGGGCTGAGGTGTCGTGGAGGAGGGGATAGTGCGGGGTGGCTGGTTCGGCGATATTGGCGGGACGTCATAGCCTTCCCCCATATATTCCGGCTGTTTGCGGAAGCGGTCCGCTATCCAGCGCGCCAGCCCGGAAAGTGCATAGCGGGTGGCTCGCGGGAAGAGCAAAACCAGTCCGACAAAGACCAGCCCGGTGACGCGCAGACCGCCCAGCAAGTCGGGTCTTCCGATTATTTCATCGCCGAAGAAACCGCCGGTTCCGTAGAAGGCGAGAATGCCCCACGCCGCCAGCATCAGGGCAATGCCTCCCAGCCAGCGGTTGGCGTGATAGAAGAAAGATGAGAGGCGCCTCAGGCAGATGAAGATAATGAGAATGGTGAGAGCGATGGCAACCAGCGCCAGCCCCCAGCCAAATAGCTCCGCTATCCAGAGCGCCACACGCTCGATATTGGGCCACTGCCAGTAGATAATGCCGAGAAAGATGAGCGTGAGGATGAGGTATCGCACCAAGGGGAACCACCACCACGACCGGCCCTCGTAACTTTCTTTTTCCTCTCTCCTTCTTCTCGGCATACGACCTCAAAGCTAGACTTTGACCATAAACGGCAGAATCATCGGGCGGCGCTTGGTCTTATCGTAATAGAACCTCTCCAGAGTATCCTTGACCTTGGCGTTGACATAGCTCCATTCGGCGACGCGGATGCCGCTGTGGTCGAGCGTCCTCGCCAGCAAGTCACGGCTCTCGTCAATCATATCCTGGGAGTCGGCAGGGTCGACAAAACCACGGGTCACGATGTCGGGTCGGCTCACCAGCTTACCGGTCTGGCGGTTGACCGCAATGATTGCCACGACGATGCCATCGGTTGCCAGCATACGGCGGGTGCGCAGAACGACGCCGCTGATATCGCCCACGCTCAGCCCATCGACGTATACGTTGCCGGAGCTGACTTTGCCCGCTTTCCGCGCCGACTGCGGGGTCAGTTCGAGGACGTCGCCGTCCTCCATCACGAAGATATTCTCTTTAGGCACGCCGACCGCCTGTGCCAACTGGGCGTGCAGGCTGAGATGACGGTACTCGCCGTGAATGGGCATGAAGTATTTGGGCTTAACCAGGCTGAGCAGCAGTTTCAGCTCTTCCTGGCTGCCATGACCGTGGACGTGCACCTGCGCCAGCTTATCGTAGACGACGGTGGCGCCCTGTCTGAACAGGTTGTCGATGGTGCGGTTGACTACGGCTTCGTTGCCGGGGATGGGGGTGGCGGAGATAACGATGGTATCGCCCGACTGGATGTGCACCTGCGGGTGGTCGCGATTGGCAATACGCACGAGGGCGGATGTCGGCTCACCCTGGCTGCCGGTGGTGATAAAGACGACCCGGTGCGCCGGCATACCCCGCGCCTCCTCGAGCCGCCCCAGTATGCCCTCCGGGGCTTTGAGATAGCCCATCTCCAGCGCCATCTTCGAGGTCTCGCTCATACTGCGCCCGACGATGAAGACGCGGCGCTGGTGTTTGGCGGCGGCGTCAATTACCTGCTGGACGCGGGAGACGAGCGAGGAGAAAGTGGTGACAATCACTCGCCCCGGGGCATTGGCCATAATACGGTCGAGCGTCTCGCCCACGGCTGTTTCCGACGGTGTGTAGCCGGGCAGCTCGGCATAGGTGGAATCGGACATCAAAAGCAGGACTCCCTCCAGCCCCAGCTGCGCCAGTCGCGATAGATTGGTCGGCTTGCCGTCCACGGGCGTGTAATCGAGCTTGAAATCGCCGCTGTGGACGACCGTTCCCACCGGCGTGCGGATAATGAGGCCGGCGGAGTCGGGAATGCTGTGGCAAACCGCATAGTACTCAATCTTGAACTTGCCGATGGTAAACGGCTCGCCGGTCTCGACGACCTTAAGCTTTGACTCGCTGAGGACCCGGCGCTCCTTGAGTTTGAGACGGATGAGGCCGCTGGTGAGCCTGGTGG
The DNA here is from genome assembly GCA_041479305.1 of Dehalococcoidia bacterium. Taxonomy (GTDB): domain Bacteria; phylum Chloroflexota; class Dehalococcoidia; order Dehalococcoidales; family RBG-16-60-22; genus JBGOXU01. The sequence continues at coordinate 2,360 of JBGOXU010000036.1, read as the reverse complement.
CATAGATGGGCACATTGATTTGCTGGAGAACAAAGGGCAGCGCGCCGATGTGGTCTTCGTGGCCGTGGGTAATGACGATACCCCTGACTTTGTTTTTCCTGTCGGCAAGATAGCTGATGTCCGGAATCACCAGGTCGATGCCCAGCATTTCTTCTCCGGGGAACATCAGGCCGGCATCGATGATGATAATGTCGTCATCATACTCCAGGGCAATCATATTCTTGCCGATTTCGCTCAATCCGCCGAGGGGGATGACCCTTAATCTTGGTTTAGCCATATTTATTCCTTAAACAGGTTCAGTTGTTGCGGTTGTGGTTCAAACTGGGCGCGGGCCGTCGCCCTCGCTTCTGCCAGTAGAGTTGGGATTTTACGCATATCGTCCTCTATCTCTTTGCGCAGGCTCGCCTGGTGCAGGGCGGCGGCGGGGTGGTACATCGCGTAGATGATGGCGCTGTCCTGGTTCACGACCGTGCCGTGGGCTTTGCTGATACTCTTGTTGGGGGCGAAGGCGGACAGAGAATAGCGGCCCAGCGTGACGATGACTTTGGGGCGCATGATTTCCAGCTGGCGGTCAAGCCAGGGGCGGCAGTTCTGGACTTCGATGGGCAGGGGTTCGCGGTTATTGGGCGGACGGGTCTTGATGACATTGGTGATGTAGACCTGCTGTCGCGTCAGGCCGATGGAAGCCAACAGTTTCTCCAGGTACATCCCGGCCTGCCCGACGAAGGGGCGGCCCTGCTGGTCCTCGTTGTAGCCCGGCGCCTCCCCGATGAACATAATCTCGGCGTCCTCAGGCCCTTCTCCCGGAACGGCATTGGTGCGGTATCTGGCGATTTCGCAGCGGTGGCAGTTGGCAATTTGAGCGTATAGCTCCGTCAATGGTGACATATCACCTACCGTAACTCAGCTTCAAATTCAGTCTGCTTTATGATAACACGGCAAGTGGGGGACGTCAATTTGGAAGAGATATTAACCAGAGTGAGTTCAGTGACAAGCAGATGTCATTGCGAGTCCCGATGTAATCGGGGCTTGGCAATCCGCCTCAGGCGGATTCTTCGCTTCGCTCAGAATGACAGTGTGCGGGGCTGAGAGATTGCTTCGCTTCGCTCGCAATGACAATGGTAGTTGAGATTGCCACGGGGCTGAAGCCCCCCAAAGTGCGGGGCGTCTGTCAAAGAGGGGCGAAGCCCCTCTTAAAACAAAACCCCCTCTCCTTCAAGGAGAGGGGGCAGGGGGTGAGGTCACGGAAGGCGCAACTACCTGGGCGTAAACCCCGCCTGTGGCAAGGCAACCCTCAGCGCCGCCATCACCCCTTTGATATCTGCTTCGCTGACCAGGCCCAGGTGCCCGATGCGGAACATCTTACCTTCTTGACTCCCCTGACCACCGGCCAGGACGACATGCTGCTCCTCGCGCATAATCTTGAGCAGTTTCTTGGTGTCCAGGCTCGGCGGCGTCGCTACCGAGGTCACGGTATTGGAGGCGTATTTCTCGTCGGCGAAGAGGGTCAGGCCCAGCGACTTCACGCCGTCCCGCGTCATCTTGCCGATTCTGGCGTGCCGGACGAAGATATTCTCCAAACCTTCCTTGAGCATCATATCCAGCGCTACTTCAAGGGCGAAGAAGATGGAGACCGCCGGCGTCCACGGTGTCTGTCCTTTCTCCAGGTAGCTCCTGGCTTTGCCGAAGTCCCAGTAGTTGCGCGGCATCTTAGCATTGGCGTGCGCCTGCCAGGCTTTGGGGCTGACATTGACCATCGCCAGACCGGGTGGTACCATCCAGCCTTTCTGCGAGGCGGTCACGGTAACATCACAGCCCCACTCGTCCACGGGCAGGGGAATTGACCCCAGACTACTGATGGCATCAACGAGGAAAAGCCTATCGAATTCTCTCACCACTTTGCTGATGGCTTTAAGGTCATTGGTGACGCCGGTGGAGGTCTCATTATGGGTGACCAGCACGGCCTTGATTTTGGGGTCGGCTTTCAGGGCTTTGCGGATGCTATCTGGGTCGGCGGCTTTGCCCGGCTCGAACTTGAGGGAAATGACTTCCGCGCCGTAAATGCGGGCAATATCGGCAAAACGGTCGCCAAAGAAACCGATGGATACGGAGAGCACCTTGTCCCCCGGCGAGAGGGTGTTGACCACCGCCGCCTCCAGGCCGCCCGTTCCCGAGCCGGTCAGGACGTAGACATCGGTCTTGGTCTGGAAGCACTGCTTCAGCTTATCGGTGACACTGAAAAGGATTTTGGCAAACTCGGGTCCGCGGTGGTTAATCATCGGGCGGGCCATTGCCTTCAGCACTTCCGGCGGGCACGGTGTTGGTCCGGGGATACGCAGGTTTTCCATAGCTCTCTCCTT
>JBGOXU010000035.1:0-8275 GCA_041479305.1 Dehalococcoidia bacterium | reverse complement strand
GGGTCTGGTCGAGCTGGGTAGTTGAATACTCGTATCCGACCCCTTAGTTGAGATTGTTCGCCACTTGACAAACCGTATCAAATAGGTTTATCCTAGACCTACGTGAGTTTATGTTCACCGAACACGGTCGGACGCCTTTCGTCGATTATTCAAATCTATAATATCCCTGGGCACGAAATTACGAACGGAAGGGGGTGGTAGCTTTCTGGCAGATAAGAGAGTCTATTACACACGCTTTCGAAATATTCTAGGAGGAGAGAATGAAAGGAAAATTTTTTGGTCTCGTAATCGCGGTGGTGCTCATCGGTGCCTTGTTAGCCGTTGGTTGTGCACCGAAAGCAGCGCCAGCACCCGCTCCGGCGCCAGCACCCGCACCCGCCCCAGCGCCAAAACCAACCCCGGCACCAGCCCCAGCCCCCGCACCGGCGCCAGCCCCGGCGCCAAAACCAACCCCGGCACCGGCTCCCGCTCAACCTGCACAGGTAATCAGGTGGATTGCGCAGGATGACAACACCAATACCAACCCGACCTACCTGAGCCTTGAGAGAGTGGTTAAAGCAGTTGAAAAAGCGTCCGGCGGCAGATTCATCATACAGGCGAACGTCGGCGGCGCTATCGTCCCATCTGACACCGAGCTCGAACCGGTCAGCAACGGCGTCATCCAGATGGGGAGCAACGGTCCCATCCTGTGGAAACCCTGGTTCAATCAGGCGCCCATCATGAGCAGCATGTTCGCTGGGCCCACGGCAATGGAGTACTTCTCGTGGTACCAGGTTGGCCCCGGATTTGACCTGATGAAGGAAATGTGGGCGACCAAGAACTTCAAGGTCACTCCACTTGCCGCTGAAGCAGAACTCCCCGAGGTCTTCCTGTATACCAACTACGAAATCAAAGACCTCAACAGCGTCAAGGGCAAGAAGATGCGTCTCCTCGGCGATGAAGCGGAAATCTTCGGCAAACTGGGTGTGACCGCCGTCGCCACGCCGAGTGGTGAAATCTACCAGGCAATGCAGAGAGGCGTCATCGACGGCTTCCAGCACAGCAACCTCGGCGTCGATGCCGGAGAGGGCTATCAGGAGATAGCCAAGTATGCTTACATGGGCACTACCCGCCAGGCAACCGACATGTATGTCTTCTATGCCAACACCGATGCTTTCAACAAGCTGCCCGACGACCTGAAGCAAATCCTCATTGATGCCTGCTGGACTGAAGGCATCAATCACTACTCACTGGGTCTCAAGAATGCAGTCAGCGTTGCGGCGACGTGGCAGAAAGCCGGCGTTAACATTCAGCCGGTACCCAAGTTCCTTGAAGACGCACTCGTCCAGAGCGCTAACGAATTCTACGCCAAGATGAAGGCCACTGACCCGCTCTGGGCCAAAATCTACGATTCACTGAAGAACTGGCAGAACCTGGTTGACACTTCATTCCCCAGACTCTAGTTTCTGCGAACTCCGCCCCCGTCCCGGGTTAAGCTCGGGACGGGGGACTTTTGTGAGAAAGAACGAGGTATGAAAAAAGTCTTCCGCGTTATTGATGCCATAAGTGACCGCACCGGGCTCATCGTCGGGTGGTTGAGCGTCGGTCTTGTCCTTATTATCTCCTTTGAGACTACTCTGCATGTTTTCCATAAGAGCACTCTATGGGAATATGAAACCGTTGGCATGATGGGCGCGACGATGTATTCGTTGGCATTCGCCTATGTTATGAGCCATAAATTGAACGTGAGAGTTGATGTCATTTACTCCCATCTCTCCAAGCGCGTTCAAGCGTTCATTGACAGCGCAGGAGCGCTGCTCGCCTTTTTCCCGGTCATGGGACTCGCCACATATTCCGCGATTAGGAAGGCAATCAATGCCTTTGTCATCAACGAGAAATCGGCAATTACCGGCTGGTATCCTCCCGCGGCTCCCATCAGAACCATTATTGCTATCGGGTTTACTCTACTCTTGCTCCAGGGCCTCGTAATGCTCATCCGTGATTTTTACTATCTGCTAAGGAACAAGGCTTATGATTAACTTGAGTCCGGAACTCGCTACCATCATCATGATGGGTGGCATCCTTATCGGTCTGCTGACCGGTTTCCCGGTGGCTTTCATTTTTGGCGTTGTCGGTGCCGCTGTCGGCATTCTCTATTTCGGTGGCAATGTCGGCCAAATCATCTATGACCGTATGTACTCGATGATGACGGAATACATTCTTCTCGCCCTGCCGCTATTCGTTTTCATGGGAGTTATGCTTGAAGCCTCGGGTATTACCGAGAAGCTTTATGAGGCGCTTTACCTGTGGCTTGGCGGCTTGCGTGGCGGGCTGGCTCTCCTCACCATCCTCATCGGCACGATTTTGGCGGCAACCGTGGGTATTATTGCCGCCTCCATCACTATGCTGGCGCTCGTTGGCCTTCCGGCGATGTTAAAGCGCGGTTACGACAAGAGCATTGCTACCGGCGCCGTCTGCGCCGGCGGCACGCTGGGCATCCTCATTCCGCCCAGCATCATGCTCGTCATTTACGGCCCTACGGCCGGCGTCTCCGTAGGGAAACTGTTTATGGGCGCGTTTTTCCCCGGTTTCCTGTTGTCCGCGCTATACATGATGTATGTGGTAATTCGATGTTTCCTTGAGCCACAGCTGGGACCACCGATACCCAAAGAGGAACGCACCGCAACAATGGGTAGAAAGCTGAGCTTGCTGGCGCAGGCAGTCGTGCCGCCCGTCGTCCTCGTCCTTTCGGTTCTTGGTGTTATCTATATGGGTATCGCCCCGCCCACAGACGCGGCGGGCGTCGGCGCTCTGGCGGCCACTCTGTTGACCGTGGTCTATCGTCGCTTCACCTGGAAAGGGCTTGTCCACGTGGTCAATGAGACCATGAAGACCTGCGGCTTCATCTACCTCATCATCACGATGGCCGTTGCCTTCACCAGTGTCTTCATTGCCACCGGCGGTGGTAACGTGATGAAGGAGCTCATCTTGAGCTCACCGGGTGGCAAGTGGGGCGCTTTCGTTGTTGTCCACTTCATCTTCTTTATCCTGGGCATGTTCGTTGACTGGATTGGTATCGTGTACCTGATGGTACCCATTGCGACGCCCGTTGGCGCGGCACTCGGGTTTGACCCGGTCTGGTTTGCCATCATGCTCTGCGTCAACCTCCAGATGGCGTTCATGACTCCTCCGGTGGCTTCGGCTATCTTCATCTGCAAGGGCGCCTGCGCGCCGGAGATGAGGGTAACTATGGGTGATATTATCAAGGGTGTCATTCCATACTGTTTCCTCATTATGGTCGGTCTGGCCATTTGTGTGGCCTTCCCGCAAATCATCCTGTGGCTACCAAAGCAGATGATAAGGGGTTAATCCTGAACTAGAATAGGAGCTAAAGAAATTGAAAGCGGTTGCCATAACAAGCACGGCGCACGGCTTCGAGCTAATCGATATGGCCGTGCCCGAAATCGGATCCAAGGAGGTCCTGTTCAAGGTAAAAGCTACCGCCATTTGTGGCAGTGACATCCATGCCTACGAGTCGTCGCCGGGGATGCTGGCGATGATGAAACTGCCGGTCGTCCTCGGCCATGAGACCTGCGGCGAGGTCGTCGAAGTGGGCAGCGCGTGCAGTCACCTCAAGAAGGGCGATATCATTTCGCCCGAGCCGCACATCTTCGATGGTACATGCTACTACTGCCAGAACGATGCCGCCCTGAACTGCGCCAACCTGGAGCTCTTCGGGCTGACGGTCAACGGCGCCTTCGCCGAGTATGCCAAGGTGCCCGAACATTGCTGTTGGAAGCACGACAAGAGCGTCAGCGGTGAGCTGGGCGCCCTCTTCGAGCCGCTCGGTGTGGGGACTCACGGCGTTATGTCCGGTCCGGTGAACGGCAAGACAGTCGCTGTTTTTGGCTGTGGACCGATTGGACTTTTTGCCATCGGCGCGGCCAGCGTTTTTGGGGCGACCAAGGTCATCGCCGTCGAGATTGCGCCCAAGCGACTGGCGATGGTGGACAAGATTATTCCGGGCGTGCTCAAAATCAATCCCAAGGAGCAGGACCCGGTCAAGGCAATCCAGGACGCCACCGATGGACTGGGTGTGGACGTTGCCATCGAGCTTACCGGCAACCCAGGCGCGCTAAAGCAGGCGCTGAAATCGCTCCGACGTGAAGGGCGTCTCAGCATTGTCGGTGTCCAGGCGGGACCGCTAGAGATTGAAGTCCAGAAGGACATTGTGCTGAAAGAGGCCACTGTCCGCGGCGTTTTTGGGCGGGAAGTCTGGCGCACCTGGTGGCAGGTCCGCAGTATGCTCAGCACCAAGCGGTTTGACCCGACCGTTGTCATCACGCACCGCTTTCCTCTCGCGGAATACGCCAAAGCCATCGAGCTTGCCGCGAGCGGTCAGGCGGGCAAGATACTGCTCATTCCCTAGAATCGAAAACTTGAGTCTGCCTATGAGTGACCACTGGCACTGTTGGACAACGCCAGTGGTCGCTTTATGAGTACAACAAGAAGGAGATGCGTATGGGTGACCGACTTAAGGGGAAAGTAGCCATCGTTACCGGCGCCGGCGCGATTGGGCCGGGGATGGGCAACGGCAAGGCGACGGCAATTGTCTTCGCCCGCGAGGGCGCTAAGGTAATGCTGGTAGATATCAACTTGAAAGCCGCCGAAGAGACCAAGGAATTCATCGATAAAGAGGGCGGCTCGAGCATCGCCTATGCGGCTGATGTCTCCAAATCAGCCGATGTCAAGAAAATGATTGACACCTGCGTCCAGAAACTCGGGCGACTGGACATCCTCCATAACAACGTGGGTATCGGGCAGTGGGGCGACGTGATTGAGACTCCAGAAGAGGAATGGGACAAGGTAATGACCATCAACGTCAAGAGCATGTTCCTCACCTGCAAATACGCCGTTCCGGTCATGCTCAAGCAGGGGGGCGGCGCCATCATCAACATCGCGTCAATGGGGGCTATCCGCACGGCGCTGCCGTCAGTAGCCTACAACACGTCAAAAGCCGCTGTTCTCGGCTTCACCCGTGAGGTCGCCGTCACCTATGCGGCTAAGGGCATCAGGTGCAATGCCATTCTGCCCGGGCTGATGAAGACACCGCAGGCGGAGTTCTACAACACCAAGGCCTTCGGCGGCGACGTCGAGCTGATGTGGCGGCGGCGCGACTCAATGTCGCCGACGGGGAAACAGGGAGAAGGCTGGGACACCGCCAATGCCGCCCTGTTCCTGGCTTCTGATGAGTCCAGGTACGTCAACGGTATGCACCTCCTGGTGGATGGGGGCATTACCCTGACCACGCGGACCTTCGCGTAGGAGAGTATTCTCAATGGGTGAACGACTCAAGGGCAAGGTAGCTATCGTTACCGGCGCCGGCTCAATGGGGCCCGGCCTGGGCAACGGCAAGGCGGCAGCCATCATCTTCGCCCGCGAAGGGGCTAAAGTGATGCTGGTGGACATTAACGCCAAAGCCGCTGAAGAGACGAAGAGCATCATCGATAAAGAGGGCGGGCAATGCATCGCTTTCAAGGCGGATGTCACCAGCCCGGCCGATTGCCAGGAAATGGTTGAGACCTGTATCCAGACCTTCGGGCGGGTGGATATTCTCCACAACAACGTGGGCATCCTGGGCGCCGGCGGCGCGCTGGACACCACCGAGGAGCTATGGGACAAAGTCATCAACGTCAACCTGAAGAGCATGTTCCTCACCTGCCGGCACACTATTCCCTATATGCTCAAGCAGGGACGCGGCGCCATCATCAATGTCTCGTCCGTGGGCGGCATCAGGACCACCTCGGCGCCTCTGCTTTCCTATGCGGTCAGCAAGAATGCCATCATCGCCTTTACCAATGAAATCGCCATCGAGTTTGCGGCGAAGGGCATCCGCGCCAACTGTGTCCTGCCCGGCCTCATCAAGACCCCGATGGTCGAGTTTTCTTACGATACTTCGGCCTGGGGCAGTCGCGATATCGAGGAGATGTGGCGCAAGCGCGACGCGATGTCGCCGACGGGCAGGCAGGGCGAGGCGTGGGACATCGCCAATGCCGCGCTGTTCCTGGCTTCCGATGAGTCGAAATACGTCAATGGCGTGAGCCTGCTGGTTGACGGCGGGCTTACCGGCACAACCAAAATCTTCAAGTAACAAAGGAGACTTGCTATGGGTGATAGAGTTAGAGGCAAAGTAATAATTGTCACCGGCGCCGGTGCCATCGGCCCGGGGATGGGCAATGGCAAGGCTTCGGCCATCGTCTATGCCCGCGAGGGCGCGAAGGTAATGCTGGTGGATATCAATTTGAAGGCAGCCGACGAGACCAAGGGCATCATCGAGAAAGAGGGCGGCACCGCCATCGCTTACGCGGCGGATGTCTCCAAAGCCGCCGAGTGCCAGAAGCTGGCGGATACGTGCGTCCAGAAGTTCGGCCGGATTGACGTCCTGCACAACAACGTCGGCATCATCGAGTACGGCGGCGCGCTCGACACGAGCGAGCAAAGCTGGGACAAGCAGATTACCATCAACCTGAAGAGCCAGTTCCTGATGTGCAAAGCCGTTATCCCCTACATGCTCAAGCAGGGCAAAGGCGCCATCGTCAATATCTCGTCGATGAGCGCTATACGGACCCAGCCTTTCCCCGCCATCGCTTACTCTACCTCCAAGGCGGGCGTCATCGCGCTGACCCACGAAATCGCCATCGAGTTTGCCGGCAAGGGTCTCCGCTGCAACTGCATCCTGCCTGGCCTGATGAAGACCCCGATGGTGGCGCACTACCAGGTGCAGACCTACGCCGGCGGCGATGTCGAGGAGATGTGGCGGCGGCGTGATGCCATGTCCCCGACAGGCAAGCAGGGCGAGCCCTGGGATGTGGCCTACGCCGCGCTGTTCCTCGCCTCCGACGAAGCGAAGTACGTCAACGGCGTGGAGCTGCTCGTCGATGGCGGTCTCTGCCATACGGTGCGTACCTTCAACAAGTAGGACTTTCCCTGGCTCGTACGACCTTCTATTTGTCTCCCTCCGGAATTCAGCGTAAACTCGAGGGTGCAGGGGGTGCTTGTTCTTATGCAGAGAATTCTGGTGGTGGATGACGACCCGGAAATCCTCAGCCTGCTGAAACGGGGCCTCTCCTACGAAGGCTACGCTGTCGAAACGGCCAGCAATGGCGCGGAAGCGCTGTCCAAAGCCCGGGAAAAAGAACCCGACCTCGTTGTCCTCGATGTTATGATGCCGGAGATGGACGGCGTCGAGGTTGCCCGGCGCCTGCGCCAGGCGGGTGATGTCCCCATCCTGATGCTCACCGCCAGGGGGACGGTGGCCGCCTTCCTCGTCGATTACCAGGTCTTCTTCATCGTTCTTGGCGTTGTGTCCAACATAATTGGTATAATGATAATGTTGGAGACCATCCAGCGCCACAATCTCTGTTCTTGGGTGGGGAGTTGGCGCTGGAATATGACCCAGGTTAAGAAAGGGGCGATGGTCTCCGCCGTGCTGGTTCTTGCCGTCACGGCTTTCCTGATGGGTGGGGTGGTGTAGATGAATGGCATTGTGATTAATATCAACCCGGTAATCTTCGAGTTCGGCGCTTTTCAGTTCCGCTGGTACAGCCTGTTCATCATGCTGGCGGTTCTGGTCGCCGTCCTGATATCCGCGCGCGAGTTCCGGAAGAAGGGTCTCTCTTCCGATGAAGCATACTCTTTACTGCCTTGGGCGCTCATCGGGGGTGTGGTGGGCGCGCGCCTGTTCCACGTCATCGACCAGTGGGAATACTATGCCGCCAACCCCGTGCACATCATTCAGCTCCAGCACGGCGGCCTGGCCATCTGGGGAGCGCTGGTGGGCGGCGGCGTGGCGGTGCTGGTCTACGCGATTGTCCGGCGCATCCCGATGGGCCGTCTGGCCGATGCCGTCGTGCCGGGGTTACTGGTTGCCCAGATGATTGGCCGGCTCGGCTGTATCGTCAACGGGGACGCCTACGGCGGTCCCAGCGACCTGCCCTGGGCGTTTATCTATATTCACCCCAATGCCCTTATTCCGGCGGAGTACTTTGGTGTCCCCACCCATCCCTACCCCGTCTACGAGATACTCTGGAACGGAATGGTGCTGCTGGCGGTCTTACAGCTACGCAAATACTTCGCCCGGGACGGACTGGCTTTCCTGACCTACGTGGGGCTTTACTCGGTGGGGCGGTTCCTGCTGACCTTTGTGCGACAGGAGAACGTGCTGGCCGGCGGGCTCCAGCAAGCCCAAATCATCGCCCTGGTCCTCTTTGCCGTGGCGACGCTTGCTTTCAGCTAT
>JBGOXU010000034.1:0-8288 GCA_041479305.1 Dehalococcoidia bacterium | reverse complement strand
TCTCCTTGACCAGACTCAAACTCCCTCTTCGTTTCTGGAGAGAGCGGTGAAAAGAGGTTGTCTTGGAGAGACAATGTGTAACCCCTATCATCATACTTAATTCTTCGTTGTCTCGCCCAGGTCTTCTGCTGATTAAGAATCAAATTATAAGTGGGTAGCATGAACCTATCCTTTTGCCTCGATTCGTATCGTATTTGCCTACCAGTGCTCGTATTTAACTAACTTGTCAATGTTATTCCTGCTCTTGTGTCCGGGCTTGTCATTCGGATACCCAAGCGGCGTAAACGCAATCGGCTCCACATCACTGGGCAGACCCAGCACTTTACGGGCTGCGTCCGGATTGAAAGCCCCTATCCAGCATGTACCTAGTCCCAGTTCCGTAGCGGCCAAAATCAGGTGGTCCATGGCGATAGTCACGTCTATATCGCAGTAGTTCTTGCCATCCTGACGGCACCAGTTCTCGTTCGGGATTCCGCAAGCACAAATCACTATTGGTGCTTGCACGAACCACGATGAACCGTAAATGCGCCTCAATTCCGCATCTCTGTCTTTGGTATGGATTACGATAAACTGGAATGGCTGTGCATTACAGGCGGTTGGCGCCAAACGTGCGGCTTCTAGTATCTTTTGAAGCTTGTCGTCCTCGACCGGGTCAGATTTATAAGCCCTAACACTGTAACGTTTCTTCGCCAGTTCCAAGAAATCCATAAGTTTCCTCCTCAGCATGATTTAGTCATCGCATTGGTATCGAGATGAGAACCGCTAGATAAATTAACACTCCTACTGCCATCCAAATTATACCAATGACTTTCACATCACGGGCTTTTTCGCTCTTTTTATCTTCTGGTGCTAAAAGATACCTTGCCAAATAAAAAAGGGGCAATCCAATACCTATCATTATTACGCCCATTACCCATATGACCAATCTTGTGGTGTCCATTCTTATCTCCTACCAGGCATAATTCGGGCATTCAACGGACTAAATTTCCCCACCCAAAAGGGTAAAAACCGTCAGTGCTAGTGCTATTAAGATTACGCTGTAATAGTAGAGCCATGGTCTATTGGTTCGATAGAAATAGAACAAAACTCCTATAGTCAATACTGCTCCTACCAGATACGGCAGCACCGGCGATGGGTACAAGAATATCCCGACAGTTACCAACACCACGGCTGATGGTACTGTCATAAAAGTAGCTTTAATAAGTATTGGCAGCTTTGAGCGAAAAACAATCCACGAAATCAAAGCGATGATAATGAGAAATAGAAGGTGTCGAGCTATAGGGAACCATTGGGGCATTGGGGACATTGGTCTGAGACCCCCAGGTATGAACAGGTCGATTAATTGGAAAATTAAGTAGTTAAAAAGAAAAGTCAGATTTAACAGCACAAACCCCATAGCTGCGACCACCAAAGCTGATAGGATATTCTTGATATTGGGATTTTTGAATAGGGTACCTACCGCACTAATAGTTTTGATAGTTAGCCCCCTTGGCGATTAATCACATCTGAATATTGATGGAATGTCTGCCATTCCATGCGTACATATTTGTTGAGCCTGTAGCTTGGTAATTAAATTACCTCTTTGCCCAGGTGGGGAGTATAGAAGGTGAGAATGCTGTCCGCCTCGCCCAGCTTCGTCTTCTTAATGACGATGGCTTCGCTCTGATAGTTACGCGGCTCGGGCATGTCAGCTATTTCTTCACGAACTTTATCATTGAGTCGGATTGCTTTCGCAATTTGGTAATGACATCTTCTATTTTCACCGAGTGAAAGGATTCTATCACCGAGTATACCAGCCAGCAAGAAGAGGCGACAACACCGATAATGAAGATTGCTTGCCACGTGGCTGAGGAAAACCCCCAGTCTCTAAATTCGGACGCCATGAGCGTCAGGGTAAACGATATCGTCAGACCCATCGGTGTCAGCCAGCCCTTCTTTTTCTCCATCTTTTTGAGGTATTCCGACAGGCACAGGCGCACTTTATCTTCCGTCGTGGTGATGACGTCTTGAGGCAGGTTGGTCAGATACAGTTCAGGAACGATTTCCCAGTCTTTCGTGGAACCACTAATGATGCTTGCTTCCTGAGGAGGTATTTTGCCGGTATTCATTTTTTAACCTCCTCTGTTCTTTTACTTTCGTCTCTGGGCAACAGTCCCAGAACACCCAGAGCGTGCTGGCTGAGGTACCCGCATCGGTTGCAGGCAACGACAATCGAAGGAATCGCTCGCCCGCCCAGAACGATACCTTTGAGTTCGGTCTGAATGATTTGATTAAAGTAACCGTCAAGCAGGGTAAAGGAGTCGTTGCCACACCTCGGGCAGGGGAGCTTGGCGCCGCGGTCAGTCAGGGCCTTGATAATCTTATCCTTTTGTTCTTGGGTCAAATCTTCCATATGGTTCTCTCCTAGAAACGAGAAGTAGTTTTAGGACTCATCCCCAGTGTCCCGCTCTCCTTGAAAGGAGATGGGTAGGAAAGAAAGAGGGGCTTTGCCCCTATGGAACTCCCTATAACATACTGGGGGCTTTGCTTTTATTATACACCATCAAGGCAGCAGGGAGAGATTTCATGAGGGGGCGCAGCCCTCTCTTTATCTATTTCCCCCTTCCCTTCACTAATATCTCTAAGGGAAGAGGGTCAGGAGGATAGGTTCCCAAAATCTCTGATTAGCAGACAGAGATTTCAAGGTGGTGTATTCCCAAGTCACCTTCATTTGACAAGATAGCGATTTTAATAGCCTGTTTGCCTGTCTGTTCTGGCATCTGCATAAGAATAATTATAGCTTCTTCCTCACCATGGAATAAGTCAAGAGTTAAAGAGCCATAGTAAAAATAGCAGTGAAAGCTCTTGATTTTGACGTGCACGGCTCGCCATAAGGGTCTCGAACTAGCCTGTTAATTTGAAAACGAGCTTAAAGGTTCCACCTATCGTACAGTACCGCCCACCTTGGGGGATTCGAACTGGTGAGTTGCTGAAATCCAAAGGCTAAGCTTGAGGTGAGTCTGGGATTTGGACTCTATCGGGCGCCCACCTTATTAGTGTTCAGGTGGGTCGGGACCCCAAGGGATCCTCAGCGCAATATACTATTCCTGGCACCATCAATGTCTGAACAAATCGGAAGCAAAGGCCACCTATAGTTGAGACTTCCTTCCCTATGCTAGAATGAATGCGACGGAGATATTCCGCCTCAGATAGGGAAATGTAATATGGACAAGAGACTATGCTCCAAATGCCATGCTGTGCTGTCAGCCTCCAACCCCGGCACCCTATGCCGCCCGTGCCAGGAGAAACGCGCTGAGGCGCAACGGCTGTCCGAGGATGACCTGTACTATGATGTGGAAGACTTACGTATAATCCTCGGTCTTGAGTCGGAGGAGCAGGTCAGGCGTCTTAACCGCGCTGGCCGGTTGCCCACGCCTATCCCGGCACGCCGGAAGCTCCTCTGGCCCAAAAAGTCTATCGAGGACTGGATAAAATCCGCGCACCGGGTTCCAGCCGCGCTGGGTAAAGACATCGAAGCCTTGCTTGCAGCGCACGGTGGCATCTATTATGACGACCTGGCAGGACAGCCCAAGTGGGGGAAGCAGGAAACAATCTCCGTGCTGGTCTACGCCAAGAACAAAGACGGCAAGGTCAGGGGCAAAACCGAGACTATCAATGTCGTGATACCCGAGCACTATCAGGAATGAGACCGATTGCTTCAGCCACGGGGAATCACACGTTAAGCCGATCGGCGACGCCAAACTTGAGATGCTTCTCCCGAACATCAGCATCGGCCAGATTCGAGTAGTGGCGGGTCATCTGGAGTGAGCTGTGACCCAGCTTCTTCTGGAGGCTGAACGGGTCACCGCCGTTCCGGAGGTAGATTACGGCGCTGGTATGCCTCAGCTTGTGGGGATAGCATCGTTTGAAACCGGCCTCCCGGCCATATGTGCTGATAAGTTTCTCGATACGCCCGAAGGTGAGGGGGCGCCCGTCGCTGGTTAGCCAGAACTGGTCGGTCCCCACGGGTTCCGGCCGGTGTTTGATCTTATATTTCAGCAGCGCCTTGGCCACCTTGTGGCCGAACGGGATATATCTTTCTTTGCCACCCTTGCCCATGACTTTCAAGTAACCTTCTTCCAGGTCAACGTCGTCGACCTTCACCGTGGCTATTTCCGACAGCCGGGCGGCGGTGTCGGTGAAGGTCAGCAGCAGAGCATAATCGCGAAAACCGCGGTCCGTCTGCTTATCCAGCTTGACCAGGAGTCTTTGCAGCTCCCGTTCGCTAAAAGTCGGTACCACTTTCTGGGGCACCCGGGGCATCTTTATCTTTTCCATCGGGTTGCTCTCGAGCATGTCTTCCCGATGTAGAAAGCCGAAAAACGCCCGGATGCCGCGCGCATAGGTTTGAATCGACTGCGCCGAAAGTTTTTCCGGCTGCGGCTTGGTGTAGGGGTGCCGTCGGTACTTCGAGGTCTGCTGGAGAGCAATGATGAAGCGCCGGAAGTCGTGGATGGTTATGGTGGCGACCTCCTGCTGCTCGGGACCGAGGAACTCACTGAAGTAGGTGACACTTGACATAATCCAGTGAATCGTCTTCGGGCTGCGGCCCTCGGCCCGGGCACAGATGCGATAGGCGGCCAGCGCGTCGGACAGGGTCATTTTCTCGAGGTCCTCACGCTCCCAGCCTACCCCATTTTGAGGGGAATGACTACAACACAGTGCTACATTGTGTGCCGATGCTGGAAAAGCAGTGGCTCTGGTTAGCTTGGTGGCGTCCCTGGCGCGACTCGAACGCGCGACCAACTGCTTAGAAGGCAGATGCTCTATCCGACTGAGCTACAGGGACGTTCCTATCCAATCTATCACGAAGCCCAAAACAGGTCAAGTATGTTTATTCAGGCGCCGGACGTGCCGGTAAACGTAGAAGACCACCAGCGCCACGATACCCGCCGCTATCAGTGGGTCGAATGGGCGCAGGATAGCCCGCACCTCCTCCCAGTGCTCACCGAGCAGATAGCCGCCGTAAGCCAGCCCCACGCTCCAGATGAACGAACCAAGGAACGTGTAAACCAGGAATTTGCCGAAATGCATCCGGGCGATGCCCGCCGGCAGGCTGATGAAAGTCCGCACCACGGGCAGCAATCGGGAAGCGAAAATCGACCAGTTGCCGCTGCGCTCAAACCAGCGACTCGCCAAATCAAGGTCGTGCCGGGAGACCAGAACGTACTTGCCGTATTTCTCGAGGAAGGGACGGCCGCCCCACACCCCAACCCCATAGGCAACTGCCGAACCAAGCGCATTGCCCAACGCCCCGTAAGCACCGGCCAGCATGATATAGGCAAACCCCAACAACTTTTCCTTGATGAGCATCCAGCCGGCGAGGGGCATAATCAGCTCGCTAGGAAGGGGAATACAAGCGCTCTCGATAGCCATCAACAGCACCACGCCGGGCCACTGCATGGCGTGGTAAACAGAGGAGATGAATTCCAGCAGTTCCCGCTCGATAGACAACACGAAGCGAGTGTAACAAAACAAAGCTGGTGTCGTCAAATACGGAGGGCGCAACGCCCCAACCAGCCTTGACAATAACATCCTTCGTTGTTAGTATGGAGTGGTGCGACAACCCCGCCCATTAGCGAACATGCCAAAACTCTTAGACGGAATCAATAGTCCTGCGGACTTAAAGAAGCTCAAACCATCAGAACTGAAGAAGCTCACTGTTGAACTGCGCGAAGAGCTGGTGACCACGGTAATCACTACCGGCGGGCACCTTGCCTCCAACCTGGGTGTTGTTGAACTGACTGTTGCCCTGCACCGTATCTTTGATAGTCCGCGCGACAAGATTATCTGGGACGTCGGGCATCAGAGCTACGTCCACAAGCTCCTTACTGGACGGCGTAAGAGCTTCGCCACCCTGCGGCAGTACAAAGGGCTTTCCGGCTTCACCTGTCGCAGCGAGAGCGAGCACGACCCCTTCGGGGCGGGGCACGCCAGCACATCGATATCCGCGGCGCTGGGAATGGCGGTTGCCCGCGACCTTGCTAAAGCCGACCATAACGTCCTCGCCGTGATTGGCGATGGCGGCATCACCGGCGGCATGGCTCTTGAAGCGCTCAACCAGGTGGGGACCCTCGGCTCACGGCTCATCGTTATTTTGGTGGATAACGGGATGTCGATTTCACCAACCGTGGGCGCTATTGCCAAGCTACTGAACAAAGTGAGATTCGACCGGCGCTACTACTGGGCAAAAGAAGAAGGCGAGCGCGCCATAAAATCCCTGCCGATGGGCGACAAGCTGTGGGACGTCAGCCAGCTGGTCAAAGGCCGGGTCAAAGGCTTCATACTGCCGACAATGATATGGGAGGAGCTCGGCTTCACTTACATTGGACCGGTGAACGGCCACAATATCAAAGACCTCGAGACGGCGCTTACCCAGGCCAGAAACCACCAGAAGCCCACCCTGGTCCATGTCATCACCACCAAGGGTAAAGGCTACAAGCCCGCGGAAAGCGATGCCGTTTACTTCCACGGCGTGCCGGCCAGATGCGCCAGCAACCAGAAGGTGCCCACTTACAGCGAAGTTTTTGCCGGCACCGTCCTCCAGCTTGCCCGCGACAACCCGAAGCTGGTGACTATCACTCCGGCCATGCCGGAGGGGAACTGTCTGAGCGCTGTCGCCGCCGAATTTCCCGGTCGAGTTTTTGACGTGGGTATCTGCGAACAGCACGCGGTCACCTTTGCCGCCGGTCTAGCGACACAGGGCTTTACTCCCATCGTCGCGGTTTACTCGACCTTCCTTCAGCGCGCCTTTGACCAAGTCATCCACGATGTCTGCCTTCAGGAGTTGCCCGTCGTCTTCGCCATCGACCGCAGCGGCATTGTCGGCGATGACGGCAAGACCCACCAGGGCACCTTCGACCTGTCTTATCTCACGCTCATCCCAAATTTGATTGTCGCCGCGCCCAAAGATGAAAACGAACTCCAACACCTGCTCTATACCGCAGTCAAGTGCGGCAAACCGATGGCTGTCCGCTACCCGAGGGGGTGTGGAGTCGGCGTGGCGCTGGACAAAGAACTTCACGAAATACCGATTGGCAAGTGGGAAGTCCTGAGAGACGGGGATGATTTGGCTCTCCTGGCCATCGGACCGATGGTGATGCCTGCCCTGGAGGCGGCCCGGATGCTGGCGGAGAACAAAATCGAAGCTACCGTGGTAAACGCGCGCTTCGCCAAGCCGCTTGACTCCGAAACGCTAACCGGCCTCGCCAGCCACATCAAACGCATTATCACCGTCGAGGAGAACACGCTTAGCGGCGGTTTTGGCGTCAGCGTCCTGCACCATCTCCAGGAACTGGCGATAAACGACGTCCGGCTTAGAGCCATCGGCATACCGGATGAGTTTGTCGAGCAGGGACCACAGGCCGTCCTGCGCGCCTGGTATGGTCTGGACGCCCGGGGCATCGTCCGCCAGGCGCTGGCGATGGTCCCTAATCACGCCTTGACAAGAAGTGCGTTCTCCCACCAGGAGGCATAAATGGATAAAATGACTGTCCGGGACGTTAAGGTCGCCGGCAAGAGAGTTCTAGTAAGAGTCGACTTCAACGTACCTCAGGACAGAAAGACCGGGGCAATCACTGATGACTCCCGCATCAGGGCGGCATTGCCCACCATCAAGTACCTCCTCCAGCACGATGCCAGAATCATCCTGATGTCACACTTCGGCCGGCCCGACGGCAAAATGGTGGAAGGGCTGAGGATGGTCATCGTGGCCAAACGCCTTTCCGAGATTCTGGGCAAGCCGGTCAAATCCGCGCCGGACAGCATCGGCCCGCAGGTTGAGGAAATGGTGGCCGCAATGAAGAACGGCGATATCCTGATGTTGGAGAACCTGCGCTTTCATCCCGGAGAAGAAGCGGCTTACCCGGTCTTTACCCAATCCCTCGCCCGGCTGGGCGAGATTTACGTCAATGATGCTTTTGGCAGCGCCCATCGACCCCATGCCTCAATTACTGGCGTCGCCAGGATTCTGCCGTCAGTGGTCGGCTTCCTGATGGAGAACGAGATTAAGACCCTGAGCAGTCTCCTGGAGAACCCAAACCGCCCCTTCGTCGCTCTCATCGGCGGCGCCAAGATAAGCGATAAAGTAACCATACTTCAGAACATGATAAGTAAGGTAGATTCCCTGCTCATCGGCGGCGGAATGGCGGCCATCTTCCTCAAGGTGGAGGGCTATGAAATCGGCAAGTCCCTGTTTGAGCCGGACAAGCTCAATGTCGCCATCAAGATAATGAGCACCGCGGAAGATA
>JBGOXU010000033.1:0-8383 GCA_041479305.1 Dehalococcoidia bacterium | reverse complement strand
TTATCGTTTAAACTTTGGTTGACTGTCAATACTGTCCCGTATTCTGGCACACTACCTTTTGTCATTGTGAGGGGAGCGAAGCAATCACGAGAATCAGACTGTCCGTCTTTGGCGGATTGCCACGCCCCGATGGAAGCGGGACTCTCAATGACGGAACGAGTCCGTTTCCTTGAGGTGAATTGACAATACGTATCGGGCTGGTCTAAAATCCTAGTCTAGAACATCGAACATAACGAATTCGGAACGGAGGATTTAATGTCAACTGAAGCAACTAACCGTCTGGAAGAAGCCCAGAAATTAGCCAGGTACGTTTTCGGCACGGTGCACGGCGCTCTTCTGCCGCAGACCATCTGCGACCACGGGGAAGGCGTCTATCTCTTCGACCAGGAGGGCCGGAAGTACATCGATTTTAGCGGCGGGCCCCACGTTGTCTCCATCGGGCACGGCAACAAGCAGGTGCGCGAGGCGATGATGAAGCAGATGGAGAAGGTCTCCTTCTTCTTCCGCGGTTTCTGGCTGAACGAGCCTCTGCTCAGGCTGGCGGAAAAGGTCATCAAGGTCGCCCCTTCCAATATGGCGCTGTGCCAGTTCTGCAATAGCGGGTCGGAAGCCAACGAGACGGCCATCAAGCTCGCCCATCAGTACCACATAGAGAGGGGCAAGCCGACCAAGCACATGGTGATTTCCAGGTGGCAGGGCTATCACGGGATGACCTTGGGGGCGCTCTCCGCCTCCGGCCACACCATCCGCCGCGCCAAGTTCGGCCTGCTCCTGCACAACTGGCCCAAGATTCCGGCGCCGCTGTGCTATCGCTGCGCCTACAACCTGACTTATCCCGGCTGTAATATCAAGTGCGCCCAGGCTCTGGACGAGATTATCAACCAGGTCGGCGCGCACTATGTCTCCGCCTTTATGGCCGAGTCGATTGGCGGCGCGGGCACGGCCTGCATGGTGCCGGTCCCGGAGTACTACCCGATGATTCGGGAAATCTGCGATAAGCACGATATCCTCTTCATCGACGACGAGGTCATCTGCGGTTTCGGCCGGACCGGAAAATGGTTCGGCATCGATAACTGGAACGTCCAGCCGGATATGATTACCGTCGCCAAGAGCATGACCGGCGGCTACACGCCGATGGCGGTCATCATCATCGCCAAGAAAATCGGGGACGTCTTTAGCCAGAAGGGGGCGCCGTTTATTCACGGCTTCACGATGGAGGGCAACCCGGTCTCGGCAGTGGCGGCAACCACCGTCATCGATATCATCGAGAAGGAGAAGCTGGTCGACCGTGTGGCTAAGGTGGGCGAGTATTTCTTTAAGGTCGGCCGCGCTAAGATGGGGCACCACCCGTCAGTGGGCGATATTCGGGGCAAGGGCTTCCTGATGGGCGTCGAGCTGGTCAAGAACAAGAAGACTAAGGAGCCATACGACCCGTCGCTCAAGACAGCCAACCGTTTCCAGGCAATCGCCATGAAGAAAGGCTGTATGGTCTACCCCACCACCGGTGTCGACAACGGGGTGCGGGGCGACCACTTCTTGGTCTCGCCGCCGTACATCATTAAAGAGTCCGAGATTGACGCCGCCTTCGGTATGCTGGACGCCGCCCTGACCGACTTCGAGAAGGAGTTCCCGCCGGTAGTGTAGGGCTTTGTTTGCAGTGGCAGACACAAAGAAGGGGGGCAGCCCAGACCCTTCGTTCTTCCATCGAAGGACTTAGGGTGACAGAACCCGGTGTTATTCTGACCCTTCCAGAGAAGGGGAAGAATCTGGTCAGTTGCACAAACTCGGGCAACCGGGCACTAGTCCTTGTGCTCGTGCTCGGCGTGCTCATGGTCGTGCACATGCTGCTCATGTTCTTCGGATTCCCCGCAGGCGCCGGGATGCAGAGAGCAGAACAGCTCGTTGGGCATGCACGCCTCACACTCCAGCTGGATGGCGCTGTGCTCGATATCGAACTGACTGCGGAGCACCCGCTCCACCTCCTCTCGGATACTGGTCGCCTCGCTCAGGGGCAGGTCGCCAATCAGCACGTGGCAACTCATCGCGTGCAGTTCCGCCGAGATACTCCAGACGTGGACATCGTGGACTCCTCTGACACCCGGAATCTCCTTCAGCGCCGACACCATGCTATCGACATCGATTTGCTTGGGCGTTGCTTCAAGAATGACTTTCGTCCCCTCTTTGAAGATAGCCCAGGCGGACGACAGGATGATAAAGCCGATGAGCACGCTAAGAATGGGGTCGACGACGAACCAGCCGGTAACCATGATAACAATGGCGCCGGCAATGACGGCGACTGACGCCAGCGCATCGCCAAGGACGTGCCAGAAGGCGCTGCGGACGTTGAGATTATGTCGCTGTTCCTGTCTCAGCCAGAAGGCGACGAAGATGTTCACCGCCAGGCCGATAATGGCCGCCGCCAGCATCACGGTGCTCTTCACTTCCGGCGGGTCGCGCCAGCGCTGGTAGGCTTCGAAAAAGATGATGCCGGCGATGGCGAAGATGCTCACCGCATTGACGATGGCAATGATGACGCCGACGCGGTGGTAGCCGAAGGTCATCCGGCTGTGGGCGGCGCGCTCCGCCTGGCGCACTCCATACCAGCTCAGAGAAAGGGCAATAACATCGGCGAAAACGTGACCGGCATCGCTGAGCAGGGCAAGGCTGCCGGAGATAAACCCGCCCACCACCTCGACAACCAGAATGAGGCTGGAGAGCAGGATACTGAGCTTGAGTTTATTCCCTATCGGCAGGGCGTGCGTATGTTCCGCCAAATCGTCGCTCCTACCATCAATTTTAAGCTATATGTGCGCCTCAATCAATTCTCCGGCATCAAGTCGCGCAGGGCGGCGGCATAGACTTCAAAGGCTCGCGAGTCATAGAGGACAAAGTCGACTTCCGTGACCGGGGTTGCCTTTGCCTTCAGGAACGAGATGACCACATCCAGAGCCACTCCGGCCGCTTTATCGATAGGATAGCCGTAAGCGCCGGTGCTGATAGAGGGGAAGGCGACGCTCTTCAGACCCTTCTCGGCCGCCAGCTTCAGGCTCTCCCGGTAGGCGCTGGCCAGTAGCTCGGGCTCGCCGCTGCGGCCGCCGTGCCACACCGGGCCGACGGTGTGAATGACGTACTTAGCTTTCAGATTACCGCCTTTAGTGATGACCGCCTGTCCCGTGGGCAGAGGTCCCTGCCGGGCGACGATTCTCTTGCACTCCTCCAGGATGGCCGGGCCGCCGGCGCGGTGGATTGCCCCATCCACGCCGCCGCCCCCCATCAGGCTGGAGTTCGCCGCATTGACGATGGCATCGGTCGATTGTCTCGTTATGTCGCCCTGCGCCAGGACGAGTTTAGCTTGATTGACCGTGACCTGCACTTCATCCGCCATATCGCGCCTCCGGTATTAGCGGCCCTTGAGGTAATCGATTGCCCACTTGATGGCGTCTTCGCCCTCGACGTCAAGCTGGATGTCCGGCTCAATACCCTTGCCTTCAATGACCCGACCGTTGGGCGTGAGCCAGCGCGCCGTGGTGATATAGATGCCGGAGCCGTCTTCCAGCTGACGGATGACATTGACGCTCCCCTTGCCGAAGGTCGTTTTGCCGGCGATGGTCGCCCGCTTGTAGTCCTGCAAAGCGCCCGCCAGGACTTCGCTGCCGCTGGCGCTGAAGTTGTTCACCAGCACCACCACCGGCAGGTCGGTGAGCGCTTCGGTCTTCTGAATACTTTCATCCCGCTTGTTGCCCCGGTTATCCACCACACTTGCCACCACTCCTTCCCGGACAAAGTGCGAGACCACTTTGACGACGACATCGAGCACACCGCCCGGATTGCTCCGCAGGTCGAGAATAATCCCCTTCGCCCCCTGCCCGGCCAGACCGGCAATAACCGGCGTCAGCTCCTGGTCGGTGCGGCTGGAGAAATGCGTCATCCTGATGAGGGCAATGTCATCCCGCATCTCCATGCGGACGCTAACCAGGTCGATTTTCGCCCGGATTATCTCGATAAGTCTGGGCTGAGGCTCATCCTGACGCTGGACCAGCAGTCTGACCGGTGTTCCGGCCGGACCGCGGATTTTCAGCACCGCCTCGGTCAGGCTCAGCTTTTCGGTCGGCTCGCCGTTGATTTCCAGAATGATATCGCCGGCTTTGACGCCCGCTTTGTCCGCCGGCGAGTCCGGAATGGCGGCGATGACGGTAATCCTCTCCTCGCGAACGCCCACCTGCGCCCCGATACCCTCAATTTCCCCCTCGATGCTGCTCAGGCTCAGCCGGTAGTTCTGGGGGTCGAGGTAGGCGGTGTAGGGGTCGCCGATGGCTTCCACCATTCCCCGGACGGCCTCCTGCTTCAGCTTGACGGGGTCGAGCTTGTCCCGCTCCACATAGTCGGAAAAAATAGTGCTCCACGCCTGCTCGATGATGCCCAGGCTCTCACTCCTCGGCGACCGGCCGGCGTCATAGCCCAGGCCAAAAGAGAGCGCTAAAGCTGAGATTAGAAATACAACGATGAGCGTAATCTGTAAACGTCTGGACATTGTCCCCTCTTTCTTTTCCATTACTTTCATTCTTGGCTAAAACCAGCCGTTTGTCAACGATTTAACCGCCTGAGGCATCTATTGACCACGAGAGCCTCGCAAATTCCACGGTGAAATCGGGGCGGAATACTGCTAAACTATTGATGGCGCTTTGAAGGAGGTAGTCGTATGGCCAAAGTCCTTATTGTTTATGATTCCAAGTACGGCATCAACGCCGATGCCGTTTTGTATCTAGCCTCAGACCTCTCCGCCTACGTTACGGGCGTTTCCCTGAACGTGCTGGGGGGGCAGTGGATGGGGTAGAGGAATGAGTACAACATTATCTCAAACCATACTGCCGTTTCTCATATCGCTGTCCCTATACCTCACATACGTCATCGTTATAGTCTTGGCCACGAGGCACATAACAAACCCAAGTGCGCTAGGTCGTTCAACTTTCTCTAGAGGACTAGCCTTTTTTGCTTCTGTTTTACTACTTTTCGTTTTTAGCTATTATTATTTGCTTTAAGGATTATTATCATCAAGCGTTTGGTCCAGTACGGCGCCCATCGCTCTTTTTACCTCGATCGTGTTTTTAGCACTCTTTCCCTTTCTATCAAGACCAAATCCTCTCGACCGCTTGAAGTACCCTGGTCGTAGACTGCGAACTCTTGAATTGCCAAACATAAGAGGCAGTCGTCTTCTGGACCCTATAGAATCTCCTCTATGCGTCCTTTATATGTTCTTACTACTCATTCTCTTACCTTACCTACTACGAGGCTTGATCTTGATAATGAGCGGACAGAGAATCTCACCAGAGCATACTCTTCAATCCCTCCTGACGATTATCTCTTTCAGCGTTATTCTTGCCCCTTTAGTAGAGGAGTTCTTTTTTAGATGGATTCCTCTCAATTTCTATGGGCCACTAGGCCTTGTCGTAGGGACTATTCTCTGGTCACTCATTCACCCCATCGACCGAATCGCAATTGGAATAACCTTTGAGCAACTCTTGCCAACCATACCTGTTTGGTTAGTGCAAATCGTTTTCTATGTGAAGCTATGGAGAGGCAGGTACTATTGGACCGCCTTTTTCATTCATTCGATTACTAATCTCGGTATAATACTCGCAGGTAATTTTCTGGGTGTACCTTAGTCGTGTTCTCTTATTTCAAAACAACGAAAAGAGGTGACCTTGCGCTCCCCTCGCACATTCATGCCGCTCTTTCCTCTCCCCGGCGCGGGAGAGGTCAGGTGAGGGGGATTAGTCTTTGCGCCCGCCCTTCTCTCTCACCACCATCGCGCCAGACTTCCCTCTTGGCCGTAGGTATATCTCCAGCGTGGCATCCAGAGCCTCAGCCACTTTCTTCATCGTGGACAGAGAAGGTAATGAAC
This sequence comes from Dehalococcoidia bacterium, assembly GCA_041479305.1. Classification (GTDB taxonomy): domain Bacteria; phylum Chloroflexota; class Dehalococcoidia; order Dehalococcoidales; family RBG-16-60-22; genus JBGOXU01. The sequence continues at coordinate 2,481 of JBGOXU010000033.1, read as the reverse complement.
TCCCACTCTCCAGCCGGGCTATGCTCTCCTGTTTGGTATGCAATCTTTCTGCCAGTTGCTCCTGAGTCAAACCTTTCGCCAGCCTTAGCCTCATCAGTGCGGCCGCTAATCTGTACTCCGGTTTAAGAGCTTCGTATTCTCTTCTGACAGCCGGGTCCTTTAGAAGCTTTTGCTTATATTCTTTCCAGTTCATAGCTATCTCCTCCTCTTCCCCAAAAAGTCTGTTAGCCTCAGTCGTGCTGTTTTCAGTTCCTTGGCAGGTATAGTGTCAGTTTTTTTAGTAAAACCATGCAACAGCATGAATGTATCTTCAAAAGCCAGAAAGTAAATGATTCTGTAGCGATTTCTACCATGCCGTGCTCTCAATTCCCAAAGTTGTTTCTCCACATGCCTCGCGTAGGGCATTCTCAAATTGATTCCAAATTCCTCAAGTAAATCTAGCACCCCCAGCAAGCGTGCTTTCGCGCCTGCATCAAGGGAATCAATGAAATCGACTACCGGATACCTGCCGCTTTCTGTGCGGTAGAATTCAATCTTCCACGCGATGCCACCAGTATAACATTTTTGCTATATTGTGTCAATCCCCCTGAACGTCATTCCAGCCCCGTATCAATGTACGGGTTTACCCTGAACGGGTTCACCGTGAACGGGGTAAACTCCGGCTGGAATCCAGTAGAGGGGAGACTTCGCCTCCCCACAGGCTAACATCCCCCTTTGGAAATGGGGGATTAGGGGGATTTTGTCCCGCCGGGCCATTCTCCCCTCGTTGACAGTTGACCGCCGAGAGGCGTCTCAAACTGACAAAATCCACTGGACAGTATAGAACACTCGTTCTATCATTAGCTTGTGACTTACAAAACAACTCACTCTGAGCCAGGTCGAAGGATTTATCCTGAGCGTAGCCGAAGGACCCGTGGCGGCCAGCCCGGCAACCAGAATGCCCGCACCCACGGCTATTACTCCCGCACCCTCACCCACTGGCAGCGGCAGACGCTCCGCAACGCCGCCGGACTCAAAGGGACTGACCGGGAGACCGCCCAGCTGTGCCTCAAAATCAGCTCCGTACTAGCCGTTGACCCTTATAATTACCCTGTCCTGAAGCTCGCCCTTTCCTCGCTCGCGCGTCTCCTCCAGGCTAGGCTCCCGGATGACGGTCAACTGGAGGATACTCTCCGCAAGCTCCTTGACTTGGCCAAACGACTCGCTTTCGTCGAAGCCATGGACCGCCATTTCACCCCGCAGAAACCGGAAGCAAATCAAGGGAAGGTTCATCCTGAGCCTGCCCCAAACCAAAGCCCTGAGCGCAGCGAAGGGGAAGTCGAAGGGGATTCGTTTCTCAAAGAGTGCTACGCTCAAAAAAAGGTTCGTTTCCAATCGTTTCTAAGGACGACTCACGCTCAAACCAATCCCTTCTTACGAAGGCCGTTACCCCCTAAAAAATTGCCGAAAAAAACGAAAACAAATCGTAAGAACAAAAAGAGGGGAGCGCAAGCTCCCCTCTTGGTTTTTTCTGCAGAGCTGTGGTTCAGTCTTTCCCTTCAATCGCCACCGCTCTAATCGGGAAGGAGTCAATACCGCCCATGCTCGCCGGGAAGCCGAAGAAGAAAAATCTTTGTTTGGTCAGTTGAGCCATGTTGGCGAGCCGCTCAATGATGGGAATATTATTGGAAAGCATCAGGTCATGGGTGAACGCCGTCTTCAGGTCTTTCAGAATGAGCGGATTTTCCGGAATGACCGTGTCATCAAAGCCGATGAGCTTGACCTTCTTAGCGAGAAGGTATTCCGCGCCTTCCTTGGTCATGTGACATCGCTCTTCTCCTTTCGGTCCCGGGTTCCGGCAGTTCCCGAAGAGCACGATGTCACCGTCATGGATGGGGAATTTCTTTAACACATCCGGGGTGAGGGGCGTTCTGGGGGGAAGCTCTTTGCAGTCCACGAAGGTAGCCGCGCCGAAGAAATTGGTCAATGGCACCTCGCTCAACTCAGGAGCGCTTCTGCCGTGGCGCGCCGGGATAAAGTGGGAGGGGCATTCCACGTGGGTGGAAATGTGGTTCTCCATGTCAATATAGTGCATTATTTCCCCCGGTCCGTTCCAGACTTTCATTGGCGCATAGTCAAACTGCTTCACTTCATAACGCCGGGCGGGTGCGCCGAAGGGACTATCAGCCCGTCCGGGCATCACCTTAAGGGATAGGTCAACAATTCGTCCGCTGGTCAAGTATTTGGCTACATCATCAATCCGCATAAAAACCTCCTTACCGTACAATAGTCAGCTCACGCTATAAAAGAGGGGGCTTTCGCCCTCTCCTGGATAAACTTAGCTCCTCAGGAACTGGTCAATATCCGCGGCGGCGTTTTTGCCCGCGCCCGTCGGCGCCGAGTCTGAGCGCGCACTGTCCGATGGTGGGCGGTAAAGGATTTGAACCTTTGACCCCCTGCGTGTAAGGCAGGTGCTCTAACCGCTGAGCTAACCGCCCGGGA
>JBGOXU010000032.1:0-8442 GCA_041479305.1 Dehalococcoidia bacterium | reverse complement strand
TCACCTGGGCGTAGATTTCCTCGGCGCTGATGTGGTTGCGCGCAGTCTCAATGGCGGAAAGCACCATCATCCTCTGAGGCGTCAGGCGATAGCCCTGCTCGCTGAGTCTATCGATTATTTCTCCGGTTTTCCTCATATCAATTCAAATTATACCACAATCGATTGCAGATGCAACTGGTTGCCGAATTTCTCTCCCCCTGTCATTGTGACCCTTCTGTGGAAGGGGAATCAATCTCAAGCGATGTGCTGCGTCTTACCTTGAGACTCTTCGCTGCGCTCAGAGTGACAAAGAAAGACTCCATCTCAGCACAGTAGACAATTCACAGGTTGCCGAACTTCTCTTTCGTGTCGATGAATATGGTCACCGGGCCATCGTTATGGATTTCCACCTGCATATACTGTTGAAATCGCCCGGTAGCGACCTTCAGTCCAGTCTTCTTCGCCTGCTCGACGAAATAGTTGAACAGCTTCTCGGCTTCCGCGGGCGGCATCGCGCTCTCAAAGCCCGGCCGGCGGCCCTTCTTGGTGTCCGCCATCAGCGTGAACTGGCTTACCAGCAACAGCTCGCCGCCGATGTCCAGCGCGGAAAGGTTGAACTTGCCCTCCGCATCGGCGAAGATGCGCAGGTTAGCCACTTTCTCGGCAAGATAGTCGGCTTCCGTCTCGCCATCGCCATTAGCCACACCGACGAAGACCACCAGTCCCTTCTCGATTCTCCCCACCTCTTCGCCATTCACGCACACTGAAGCCTGCGTCACCCGCTGAACAACCGCTCTCATTCCATTCTCCTCGGAAAATTCATCGACCTATTTTAGCCTAACCTGTCCTTGCCGGCAACCAAAAGGTCCTGCTTGCATTTGGTTGGTGCTGTCAGATTCAACTAAAATCGAACGGAACAAACCAAAACTGCCCTAGACATCCGGGCGAAAAGGGGTTAGAATATTAGTGCCATGAATATACTGATTCCAATAGGTGGCGGGGGCGGGGAGTAATGAAGGGGAATTCAGCAGTCAAAGCACTGTGCGAGGAACAAAGCCAGTGCTTTTATATTTAAGGAGGGCGAACGATGATGCAGTCCAGCCTCATTGGCAAAATCGAAAAAGCCCGGCGCTATGCCCAGGAGACCGACCGCGTGACCTTCTCCGACTTTTCCGTCAAGTTCCGCGGCGAGAATGACAGCTACACCACCGCCTACAAAGATGGCAAATGGCACTGCACCTGCCACTTCTTCGCCAGCTGGGGGCTGTGCAGTCATTCGATGGCGCTCCAGAAAATCCTGGAAAATATGCTCCCGCCCGAAGCTAAGACCGCCCCGGCCGAAGTAGCGCGATAGCCAGCACTCTTCTTCCGGCACGAGACGACTGTGCCAAGATGGGTATACTCATACCCGCGGAGGATGAATTGGATTTCATCGATAAGCTGACAAAAGCCACCCAGAAGAATAATAGCCTGCTTTGCGTCGGCCTTGACCCTGACCCGGAACTGATGCCCGGGGGTGTGGGCGTCTTCGACTTCAACAAGGCGATTATCGATGCCACGGCCGACCTCGTCTGCGCCTACAAGCTCAATTTCGCTTTCTATGAAGTCCTCGAAGATGAGGGTCTGGAAGCCCTCAAGCGCACGGCGAAATACATCCCCGATGGTATTATCGCTATCGGCGATGCCAAGCGCGGCGATATCGCCAACACGGCCAAAGCCTATGCTAAATCGATTTTCGTCAACTATGAGTTTGATGCCACCACCGTGAATCCCTACCTCGGCTTCGACTCTATTGAGCCGTTCCTCAAATACCAGGACCGCGGCGTCTTTATTCTGTGCCGCACCTCGAATGCCGGCGCCACCGACTTTCAGTCGCTCAACGCGGAGTCCGATGGCAACTCTCTTCCCCTGTACGAGATTGTCGCCCGGAAGGTCAGCCAGTGGAACAAGTACGGCAACCTCGGGCTGGTGGTGGGCGCTACTTACCCCGAAGAGCTCAAGACCATCCGCCAGAATCACCCCACCCTGCCCTTACTAATACCCGGCATCGGGGCGCAGGGGGGCGACCTGGCGCCGGTGGTGAAATACGGCGTCGATAAGCAAGGCGAAAGGGCAATCATCAACTCCTCCCGCCAGATTATCTACGCTTCAAAAGGCAAGGACTTCGCCGTAGCCGCAAGGCGCGCCGCTACCGCCCTGCGCGACCAGATTAACGCCTTCCGCGGGAAGTAACTTCCACTTTCATCAGGTAACATCTATGGTGATGAAAATCAGGCTGGGGGATGTTGTCCGTCTCAAGAAACCGCACCCGTGCGGCGGCTACGAGTGGGCGGTGGTGCGGCTGGGGGCGGATATCGGGATTAAATGCCGGAAGTGTCAACACTACGTCCTGCTGCCCCGCAGCGACTTTGAGCGGCGGGTCAAGGAGTTCATCTCGAGGGGTGGTTGATGGCGCGGCGGATAATGCACATTGACCTCGACGCTTTCTTTGTCTCCGTGGAGCAGGTGTTCGACCCCAGCCTCAAAGGTAAGCCGGTGGTGGTGGGCGGCAAGCCTGACCAGCGCGGTGTCGTCGCCGCCTGTTCCTATGAAGCCCGCGCCTATGGCATCCATTCCGGTATGCCCCTTTCCCGCGCCGCCCGGCTTTGCCCCAGGGCAATCTTCATCGCCGGCAACTTCGCCCGCTACCGCGATGCCTCGGAAAAGTTTATGGCCCTCCTGGCGGACTTCTCCCCGTTCCTGGAGCCGATGGGTATCGATGAAGCTTATCTGGACGCGACAGGATTTGAGTCGCTCCACGGTTCTGTGCGCGAAATGGCTCGGAAAATTAAGAAGCGGGTCAGAGACGAGATTGGCATCTGCGCCTCGGTCGGCATTGCCAGCAGCAAAATCGTCGCCAAGGTCGCCTCGAAGCAGTCCAAACCCGATGGCCTGCTCGAGGTGCCCGCCGGTGCCGAGAAGGCTTTCCTCGCCCTACTGCCCATTGACAAGCTCCCCGGCATCGGCGAGAAGACTCAGAAAGTGCTGAAGGGACTGGGCATCCGTACCCTCGGCGAGCTGGCGGCAATGCCTCTGGACGCGCTCAAGAGCCGCTTCGGTATCTATGCCGAGACCATCCACGCCCACGCTAACGGCATCGGCAGTGACGTCGTCGAGCCGCCCACCGAAGCCAAGTCAACAAGTCGGTCGACCACCTTTCCACAGGACACGCGGGACATCCAGTTCATCAAGGCGACTCTGCGCTACCTGACCGAGCGGGTGGGCAACGACCTGCGGGAGAAAGGCAAGCTGGCCAAGTGCGTTCACATCACCGTGCGCTACGCCGATTTCACCACCATTACCCGCCAGCGCACCGTTAGCCCGCCCACGGATGCCGACCAGCTTATCTTTGACACCGGACTGGACCTGCTAAAGCGAGAGCTGACGGCGGGCAAAAAGCAGGCGGTGCGGCTTATCGGCATCGGGGCGTCGAGCCTGGTGGCAGGCAGACAACTGAACCTGCTCGACCCCACCCCACGACGGCTGGAGAAGCTCAACGCCGCCATCGACCGCATCCGTGAGAAGTACGGCTTCACTTCTATCCAAACGGGCCGGACTCTGCTCCTGAGAGACATCTTCCCCGAAAGCGAGAGGGGCTATACGCTGCACACGCCAGGGTGCTCAAGGTAAGCAGGCCAGACGATTACTCCTGGTCCTCGTTTCTCACGGCTGTCATTGCGAGACCCGATGGAATCGGGTCGTGGCAATCTCAACCGAACCGTCATTCCCGCGGAGCTTGTCCCGTACCCTGTCCCGTGCCTGACACGGGATTGATACGGGAGCGGGAATCCAGGCTCGCTCCCTCTCCCTCTCCTTCCTTCAGGGTGAATCCCTCAGGATGAATCCCTGGATTCCCAATCAAGTCCCGATTTCTTCGGGATGGCGACAAAGTCGCTCATTGGGAATGACAGAAGGCGATGGGATTGCTTCGCTTCTCTCGCAATGACAGTTCAGAACAAAAGCAAGCGAAACTCCCCACACTTGTATTCCCCCTCCACAATAGCTATAATGTGTGGTTATCAGTGGGTGAGGAGGAGACGTCTGTATGCCAGAATATGCCTATTTGAAGAAACAGTTCATGCCCTTGGCCGAAGCCAAAATAAGCATTATGACCCATTCTCTCCACTACGGCACCGCCGTCTTCGAGGGCATCCGGGGCAACTGGAACGCGGAGAAGAAGCAGATGTACATCTTCCGCCTAAAGGAGCATTACACGCGCCTGTTTCACGGCGCCCGTGTCCTGAAGATGAACCTCCCCTTCTCTAACGAGGACCTGTGCAATATCACGGTTGAACTGATGCGGAAGAGCGGCTTCAAAGAGGATGCCTACATCCGTCCCGTGGCTTACAAAAGCTCGGAAGCCCTCGGCCTGAGACTGCACGGGCTGGAGGACGATGTCTTCATGCTGACTATCCCGTGGGGCCGCTACCTCGATGTCGATGTGGCCAAGTGCGGCGTTTCCTCCTGGATTCGCCCTAGCGATAACGTTATCCCGCCTCGATTCAAAATCAATGGTCTTTACATCAATAACTCGCTGGCAAAGACGGAGGCCCACGATAACGGCTTCGACGAGGCAATCATGCTCACTCCGGACGGACATGTCTCGGAGGGCAGCGGCGAGAATATCTTCCTGGTCATCGATGGCCAGCTCATAACACCGTCCGTCGACCAGAGCATTCTCACCGGCATCACCCGCGATACAGTCATCAAGCTGGCGAAAAATGAGCTGGGTATCGAGGTCATGGAGAGAGCCGTCGACCGCGGCGAGCTTTACATGGCGGAGGAGTGCTTCCTCACCGGCACCGCCGCCCACATCACGCCGGTCTCGGAAATCGACCACCGCCTCGTGGGCGATGGCAAAATCGGGCCATTGACCCAGAAACTGCAGAAAATCTACTTCGACGTCATCAAGGGGAACAACCCGAAGTACCTCGATTGGTGCTGGCCGGTCTACAAGAAGTAGCTATTTCTTGCTGGTCTTGCTGGCGCCCGGCCTGGGGTGGAGCGATTTCAGCAGGCAGAGAATCTGGCTCATCTGCTCCAGAGCGGTGGTCAGATTGTAGGCTTCATCTAGCAGCTGGCCGACGGCAAAACTGCCGTGCCCGTGCACCATGATAATCCGGTTCTCGGCCAACGCCTCAGCAATAACGTCCGCCAGTCCACCCGGCTTAACCGCCATGTGCCACCCCACCACCGGTATCTTGCCGATTTGCGAAATCTCCTCGGCGCCGGTCGGCTCAATCTCATGGTCCGTCAGTGAGAGAGCGATGGCGTGAGGCGGGTGCGCGTGGACGATTGCCTGCGCCTGGGTCGCCTTATAGATGGCGCGGTGAACGGGGAGCTCAATCGAGGCCAGCGGCGTGGTGCGGCTGTTCCGCTCAATGCCGGTTTCAATCAGGTCGTTTTCCTGGAGCGAGCTGAGGAGGCAGCCGCGGCGGGTAATAAAAATGCGGTCGCCGAGTCGGATGCTCAGGTTCCCGCTGTTTGAAGATACCAGCCCCCGGGTAAAGAGGTCACGCCCCACCGATTGAAATTGCGCTAAAATCATAGCTCGCTTCTATTAAGATATTGGCAGCCGACCCGATTTGTCAAACTCACAGTCGATATACTTTATAATTTCCGCTCAACAGAAATCAAATCAAGTCTAGACTACCGCCAGAAATAAATCAAATCAAGGCTAATATCTCAGGGAATAGAGTCCCCTTATGTCATTGCGAGCGTCCGGACTGTCACTCTGAAGCACATTTCCTGAGATTGCCACGTCCCCATTCTATCGGGTCTCGCAATGACAGCCAATAAGGGGGCACGAGATACAAGGGAGGGGTCAGGGGGATGGGTCACGGCACGTTAGCCCAAGCTTACGCAAATTTGACCCAATCTGGCCAAAAGGTTATAATTAAAATGCCAGGTTGAATGTGGATTAGCCCATAGGCAGGAAGCATTGCACGAAAGTTGCGGCGTTTTTGGTGTCTATGCCCCCAATGAAGACGTAGCCCGCCTAACCTTTTTCGGTCTCTTCGCTCTCCAGCATCGCGGGCAAGAAAGTGCCGGTATCGCCACGGCCGATGGCAAGAGAATCAACGTCTACGCCAGGATGGGGCTCGTCTCTCAGGTCTTCGATGAGGACTCACTGAGCCACCTCACCGGACACATCGCTATAGGTCATAATCGCTATTCCACCACCGGCTCCAGCCGTATCTGCAACGCCCAGCCCATTGTCGTCACCCGGGGTGACGAGACCATCGCCATCGCCCACAACGGCAACATTATCAACTCCAGTCACCTCCGCGAAGAGCTTGCCGAACAGGGTTATACCTTCGTCAGCTCCACGGACACGGAAGTCATCGCCTATCTTATCCTGTCGTCCCCCGAGAAAAGCTGGGTGGAGCGCATCAAGTACGCGATGCACCGCATCCAGGGCGCGTACTCGCTGACGATTCTGACCAAAGACACTCTCTTCGGCGTGCGCGACCCCTTTGGCGTCCGCCCGTTCGTCCTGGGCCTGCTCGACGGCGGCTGGGTGGTTGCCTCCGAGAGCTGCGCTCTCGACCACATCGGCGCGACCTTCCTCCGCGAGATTGACCCCGGCGAGATAGTCTCGGTCGACGCCAACGGCCTGCATACCTTCCGCGACGAGGTCGGCAGACGCGCCTTGTGCATCTTCGAGTATATCTATTTTGCCCGACCCGATAGCGTTATCAACGGACGTCTGCTCTACCTGGCGCGGCAGGAGATGGGCACCACCCTCGCCAGCGAGCACCCCGTGGAAGCCGACCTGGTCATCGGCGTACCGGACTCGGCGACGAGCGCCGGTATTGGTTACTCCCGCGCATCGGGCATACCCCTTAGCGAAGGGCTGGTGAAGAACCGCTACGTCGGCCGGACGTTCATCGCGCCCGACCAGCGCATCCGCGACCTCGGCGTCAAGCTGAAGTTTAATCCCCTCCCCGAAGTCCTCAAGAACAAACGACTGGTTGTCGTTGACGATAGCATAGTTCGTGGAACGACCACCCCCAGCGTGGTGCGCATCCTGCGGCGCGCGGGGGCGAAGGAAATCCACATGCGCATTTGTGCCCCACCCATCCGCTACCCCTGCTTCTTCGGCGTCGATATGGCCTCCCGCCGCGAGCTGATTGCCGCGCAGAAGACCATCCCCGAAATTAGAGATTTTATTGGCGCTGACTCGCTCGGTTACATTAGCACCGAAGGACTGGTTAAGTCCGTAGCCCTGCCCAGGGAGAACTTCTGCCTGGCGTGCTTTACCGGCGATTACCCTCTGCCGGTGCAGTTGGAGATGGACAAGCTGGCGCTGGAGTCTCTGCCGACGGCCAGGCCGACGTCATAGAAACAAGTAGAAACCTATCCCCTTCAGGGTGGTTCCAGTGATGGTTCCAGTGATGTCACCAGAACTGTCACCAGAACTGAACCCTTCTGGGTGAACCCCGCTTCTTACTCCCGTTGTCATTGCGAGGAGCACATTCGCTTCGCTCAGTGTAAACTAAGCGACGAGGTAATCCGCCCACCCCGAGGTTCACGGATTGCTTCCCCTTCCATAGAAGGGCTCGCAATAACATTCTCCTCGAACCCAGCCCCTATTTTGTCCTCAGCAGAACAAAAAACTCTTTGTTCCCCTCCGTCCCCAGGATGGGCGACACGATAAGCCCTTTCAGGCGGAAGCCATTGTCCACCACCCAAACGATAAACCGCCCCAAAATGGCGGCGTGAAGCTGGGGGTCTTTGATGATGCCCCCCTTCCCCACCTCCCCCTTCCTGGATTCAAACTGGGGCTTCACCAGCACCACCAGGTAACCGTCTTCCTTGAGGATTTGAGCAACGGACGGGATGACTTTGGTGACCGAGATGAAAGACAGGTCGATGGTGGCTAAGTCCACTTTTTCGGGGAGAGAAATCGGGTATCGGGCGTTGACCCGCTCCATCACCACCACGCGCCGGTCCTGCCGCAGGCGGTAATCGAGCTGGCCGTAGCCAACATCGATGGCGTAGACGCGACTCGCGCCGCGCTTGAGGAGGCAGTCGGTGAAGCCGCCGGTGGAAGCGCCGATGTCCGCCGCCACCTTGCCCCTGACATCGAGACGGAACTCGTCGAGGGCGTGGTCGAGCTTGATGCCGCCCCGGCTAACAAAAGGAGGCGGCTCGGAGATAACGATTGCCGCCCCCTCTTCGATTAACGTGCCCGGCTTGGTGACGAGCCTGCCATCGACGGTGACTTCCCCCGCCATAATCAAAGCCTGGGCTTTCGCCCGGCTCGCCACCAGCCCCTCCGACACCAGCAGGCTATCAATCCGTCGCTTGGCCACTTTCCTAATTTCTATTGTCATTGTGAGGAGCACATTCGCTTCGCTCAGTGTAAACTAAGCGACGAATCAATCTCAAGCTATGAACTGCACGGCGCTTGAGATTCTT
>JBGOXU010000031.1:0-8547 GCA_041479305.1 Dehalococcoidia bacterium | reverse complement strand
GTGACCAGGCAAGACACATCCTACGGAATTGTGTCCTAGTCGTGCACAGGTGAGAGTCTCTCCAGAGCAGTAAAGGGCTCATAAGCCCTTGGTCGCTGGTTCGAATCCAGCCGCTACCAGTTAGTATTTAGAGCTTCCCTTCAGCTTCCTTTTCCATTTTATCTAGTCGAGTATAATAGCCCGGAAATTCGTTAAGATGAGCTAAAGCTATCTTTCCTGTCATGATAGGATTGTCATTGGTAACATTGGTGTACTGATCTACTTTCCCATGCTCAAGCTCAACATCAAGCCCCATACGATATTATTCGATGGCGCCAAGCTCTTTATGGAGAGCGTGACTCCTGATATAATCAAATTCAGGATGGAGTGAGGTTCTCAAATGTCTTTAATTACTATCTTCGTGCTGGCATTTGCTCCCGGGATTTTCTGGCTATGGCTGATATACCGGGCAGACCGCTACCGTCCCGAGCCGCGCTGGCTAATAATACGCACGTTCCTCTGGGGTATGGCAGTCGCCATCCCAATCGCCATCATGGAGTTCATACTTTATCCCGCTTCTATAAGCAATGTTGATACAAATACGCTGTCCATCGGCACTCAGGCATACATTGCCTTTGTGGTAGCCGGAGTGACCGAAGAGTTAGGCAAATTCCTCGCCGTTAAGCAGACCATCTACAAATCTGCCTTCTTTGATGAACCGTATGATGGGATAGAATATTCAGCGGCAGTGGCACTAGGCTTCGCCTCACTAGAGAATGTGGCATACCTGCTCAGCTTCGGCTGGGAGACCATCCTGCTTAGAGGATTCTTCTCAGTAGTAGCCCATGTGCTTTTCGCGGCTATATGGGGCTACCCGCTGGCGATGAGCAAGGTGCGCCACGGGCGGACCAGGTGGTCTGTCTGGTTCTGGCTTACAGCGTCAATGGCGGCACACGGGTTGTTTGATTTCCTGCTGTTCTCACAGCACTGGTACACCCTGCTGATAATACCGCTATTCATAGGCGCAGTGGTAATTTATATCGGTTACATCAGGCACGCCAACCGGATTTCACCCGTACAAAATTGAGGGGGAATAGGGATGTAGTCAACATCCATTGACATCTACAATTTCTCGGCATAGTACTTACCTTCTATGAATTCCCTCCATAAAAGACTTGTGCTACATCCCCTATTGACTACAATACACAATAATGATTATATATAATTGCCAACAACTATTCGGGCTTTATTGGAGATTGGAGCGTGGTGACCATGCAGCCCGCGGTCTCGGGGTACCTGAGGTCAATCGGTTTGTCACACCCTGCCTCCTAAAGATATTCCACCACCTTGTTTAAGATACAAGGTTAATCATGGTTCAGTAATTGCAGTAGCAGATTCTCTAAACTCTAACTCAATACGGCTATCACGATATACTTGGGCAGCTTTCAAGATGGTCTGTAGTTCCGCTTTCTGCTGGCGGATAGTCAATCTCTGGAAGGTGCCTACAAAGTCCTTCACCATCTCTGGCAGCCGCTCCGCCAGCATTACCCTGTTTCTCTCTCGGCTCAACCAGGCGGCCAGCTCCTCCTTACGAGCCTCGAGTGCTCTTTCTTGTTCCCGCGCAGTCTCATTGCCACGCGCAAACTCTTCCTCAGTTAATATACCGCGTTTCAAAAGGCCATCAAGACGCTCCAGGAATTGTGCCTTCAAATTGGAAAGGCGTTTTTCCACATCCTTCAAATCGCTTTCATACTGCTCGAGGTCCCTGCGCTCCGAAGCCAGCAGGTATTCACGAACTTTTACTGGGTCTGAGAATTGGCCCAGGTATCCTATCACAGCGGTTTCTAACCTGGGTGCGGAATGGCCGTTATACACAGAACACAACCCCCGCGAATGCATGGCGCGAGAACAATAGTAGTTCCTATAACGTCTTCCCTTTCGGGAAGCCCCAACTTTACCACTCATCGGCCCTCGGCAGTGGCCACATCGAGCAATGCCACTTAATAGGTACTCGCTAGAATGTGCCTTACCTCGCGGATTCTCTCGCCGGATACTGAGTCTTTCCTGAAGCTGCAACCATTCATGAACAGACAGAATAGCAGGAAAGAAGTCGGGAATCTCAACGAGGTCCATTTCGGGATTCCCCTTACGAGGTCTCCGTCCATAAACCATGGTTCCCTTAATGGCAGGATTGTTCAGAATCTGTTGAACCGTGTACGCGGCAAACGGACGTCCGCCATGAGCATGATAACCCATAGCTGTTACCTTATCGGCGATGGCCTTAAAACCGAGGTTCTCTTGGATAGCCAGGCGGCACATTTCTCTAACAACCGGTGCCTCCTCAGGATGGAGTTCCCAGCGAACTTCAACCTTGCCCTCCTTCAAATCCTTCACCGATCGCAAACCATAAGGAGGTCTTCCGACGTGAACTCCTTTTCTGATAGCGGTACCCATATTAGCCCTCACTCTTTCCGAAATCCGCCGGCTCTCAGCTCCGGCCATACCTGCTTTTATGAGTAGTACAAGCTCTTCTTTAATATCCTCATCTGTGGCAACTACTGAAACGCCAGATTCCTCGAGTTCCCAAAAACGCCGTAATATCTCACGCGGATTCCGCCCAAACCTGTCCAGGAACTGTACCACTATGACATCTGCACCACCTTGCCTAGCACTCGCGACCATACGCTGGTATTCTTTACGGTCATCTCGGCGTCCAGTTACAATATCCGTAAAGATCTCGGTGACGGCAAAGCCATTCCGCTGACAATAACTTCGGTAACGAGCCTCTTGCGTGTCCAAGGAGCTGTGCCGCTCCCCGGCTTGTTTTGAGTCTGAAACTCGTATATAGCCGAACGCACGCTTCTGTCCGGTAGCCGTTATCAAAAAATTACTCCTAGCTGTATTTGCTAGGAGTCTAGCATGGTTTATTCTCTATTGTCAATCTCAGTACCAAGAGGTCGGCAGTTCAAGTCTGCCCGCCCCGACCAGTCCTACAGTCCTTTGTAAGTATCCTCACTCCGTCAGGCGACCTTCACTACAGTGACTTGTCGGGCAACATCATCGATGGCATAGACAATCCGGATTGAGCCGACTCTTACTCTCCACAAACCAATTTGAACTAGCTTCTTACCGTTCACAGGCCTGGGTTCTCGCTGGAGAGATGAGATAACCTTGGCGACGGCTCCATAGTCTTGGTGGGTAAGTCTGTCAAGCTGTCTCCGCGCGGCCTGCTTCAGCCTAAACTGATACACTCTGAGACTCTCGCTTCGCCCGCTCGCGCTGGTACTCCTCCCAGGTGATTGTCCCTTCGTCATCGGCCATCGCTTTCAGGCCGTCATGGATGTCTTTTTCGTCCTCCAGCATCTCAAGCACTGCTTCACGGATGAGTTCCGCCATTGAAGTGCGCCGTTCGAACGCCAGGCGCCGCAACGCTTCATGATGTTCCTCGGCCAGGAAAATGGTCGTCCTCTTAAGATTGGTCTTCTTCGAGTCCTTGGGTTGAGTCGTCGTCATCTTCATCACCCCCACCAGCAAATAGTAAGCATATAAACATCGATATGTCTATATGCTTACTTCACCTTCCGCTTCGCTTCTTCCCAGAGCGCGTTCTGCTCATCGAAAGACAAATCGCCGAGCTTGACGCCGCGTTTACGGCAGATTTCCTCCATACGGGCAAACCGGCGGGCAAACTTGCGGTTGGCTTCCCGCAGCGCCGTCTCCGAGTTTACGCCCAGCCTCCGGGCAATGTTCACCAGCGTAAAAAGCAAATCGCCGAACTCCTGCGCCTTCTGCTCCTGGCTGGCCGCCCTTCTCAGCTCTTCGATTTCCTCGCATAGTTTTTCGATGACCCCGTCCAGGTTCTCCCAGTCGAAGCCCACCTGGGCGACGCGCCGCTGGACTTCCTGGCTGTAACCGAGGGCGGGCATCTGCTCCGGCACGGACTCCAAGATTGAGGCACCCTTTTCCCGCTCCTGACGCTTGAGCTCCTCCCAGTTGTGGGCCACCTCCTCCGCCGTGGCCGCTTTGGTCGACCCGAAGATGTGGGGGTGGCGGTGGATGAGCTTGGCGTTGATGCGGCCAATGACATCGTCCATCTTGAACTCACCGGCTTCCGCGGCAATCTGGGCGTGGAAGACAATCTGCAGGAGCAGGTCGCCGAGTTCATCACGCAGCTTGTCGCTACTACCCTCATCCAGCGCTTCAAGCGCCTCATAGCACTCGGCGAGCAAGAACTCGCGGAGCGAGGCGTGGGTCTGCTGGCGGTCCCAGGGACAGCCAGCCGGGGCACGCAATCGGGCCAGGATAGCCATCAGCGTCTCGAATTTATCCAGGTTCTCCGGTTGCGGCATATTCTTCATACTACCCGAAATATCATCAGGAAGGCAAAACGGCACCGATTAGCTGGCGGTAACCCCGGACAAACTCGCCCGAGGTCATCGCCCGCTTGCCTTCCATCTGGACTTTGACCACACCGAGCACCCCGTTCCCCGTCCCCACCCCGAACGCCGCGCCGTCTTTGTTCACGCCCACCACCTGTCCCGGCCCGATGCTGGTTTCCGCCGGCAGCGGCACCGCTTCGATAATCCCCAGTCGCTTGCCCTGCCAGAAGGTGTAGCACCCGGGCCAGGGCTGAAAAGCGCGCAGGCGACTCCACAGCTCCACCGCGGGGAGATGCCAGTCGATTTCCCCATCTTCCTTGCTGATGCGCCTGGAATAGGTGGCCTCGCCTTCGTTCTGAGGCTGGGGCTTGATTTCACCCCCCACCCACCGCTCAAGAACATCGGGCAGCAACCGGGCGGCAAGCTCAGATAGGCGGGCGGTAAGCGACCCCGTGGTATCCTGCGGGGAAATAGCCACTCTCTCCTGGGCCAGAATCGGGCCGGTGTCCATCCCGGCATCGAGCCGCATAAAGGTGACGCCGGTAACTTCATCGCCGGCCAGGATGGCTGACGCCACCGGGGACGCGCCGCGGTATTTGGGCAGGAGGGACGGGTGAATATTAACACAACCATATTTCGGGACGTCCAGGACCGCCTGTGGTAAAATCAGGCCGTACGCCGCCACCACGATAACGTCCGGTTGCAGGGACGCCAGCTGGTCGATGGCGCCAGGCTCCTTAAAGCTGGCCGGCTGCATCACCGGCAGATTCAGAGCCAGCGCCGCGGTCTTGACCGGAGAGGGGGTGGGCACCCGGCCCCGCCCGGCGGGCCTATCGGGCTGGGTATAGACGGCAACAACCTGGTACTGCCGGCGGACCAGTTCTTCCAGAGGCGGGACAGCGAACTCAGGAGTGCCCATGAAAACAATGCGCATCTTGCCCTCCATAGTACCAAATTCTAGCACCAAATAAATATGGCAACAACCGCGGTTTCAATAACAAGACCTCGATTTTGCGAGAAACAAAGAGCCCTGAGGACTTGGCAAGGGAGATAACGGACAAGAAATTCCCTGCCTTTAACGTCATAACTCTTGCCAGCGCGCAAGACCTGGTCTTATACTAACACCGTCAGCAATTAATCCAGATATTTATTGACTGACAATTCCGCAAAACAGTTTTCCAGGGGATAAGCTGTGCCTTGAGAGGGAGTATTTGTGCCTTTTTGGCTCGACATACATGAACACTAGAACTGCTCCAGATATTTGGGAAGCCGCTTTAGGCGAACTACAGCTTCAGGTCAGCAAACCGAACTATCGGACCTGGTTGGAAAAGACGGCAGGGCTGAACTATCAGGATAACCTCTTGGTGGTCAGCGTGCCCAACACCTTCGTCGCCGAGTACCTGGACCGCAGCCAGCGCTCCCTCATCGAGAAGACGCTGATTGGCATTCTCGGCTCGACCGACGTTAGAGTCGCCTTCCAGGTCAACGGCCATTATCCGACCGCAAACGGCGTCAACAACGGCAAATTCCTCCCCGCGCCACCAAACCGACCCGGCCTCAATCCCGGCTACGTCTTTGAGTCCTTCGTCGTCGGCGATACCAACCGCATTGCCTACGAGGCGGCCCGGGAGGTCGCCGCCAATCCGGGGAGGAGCTTCAATCCGCTCTTCATCTACGGGGGAGTAGGACTGGGCAAGACCCACCTTCTTCATGCCGTCGGCCACGCCACTCTCTCCCGCAATATGCAGGTTGCCTGCGTCAGCGCCGAGCAGTTCACCAACGACTTCGTCAGTTCCGTCCGGGAACGCCGGATGGAGGAGTTCCGCACCCGCTACCGCAACCTGGACGTCCTACTTATCGATGACATTTCTTTCCTCAGCGGCAAAGAGCAGACCGAGGAGTGCTTCTTCCATACTTTCAACGAGCTACACAACGCCGCCCGCCAGATTGTCATTACCAGCAACCAGCCGCCGAAGGCGATGCTCCTGACCGAGGAGCGGTTGCGCTCCCGGCTGGAGTGGGGACTGGTGGTGGACGTCAAGATGCCGGACCTGCCGACCCGGCTGGCCATTCTGCAAGCCAAAGTCCGCCAGAAGGGCGCCGATGTCTCCGTCGACGTGTTGGAGCTTTTGGCCGAGCAGGCAAAGCATAACATTCGGGAGCTGGAAGGCTCGCTCAACCGGATTATTGCCTATGCCAAACTGCTGCGGGCCAGCCCCACCCGTGAGATGGCGGAGCTTGCCCTTGATAGCATCAGCGCCAAAGAGCCGGCGAGCATTGAAGCCGGCACCCCCACCCTCCTGCTCCAGGCTGTCGCCGAGACCTTCCGCCTGACCATCGATGACCTCAAGGGTCCCCGTCGCGATAGGGAAGCCGCCCTGGCCCGCCGCGTGGCGATGTACCTCCTCCGCCAGGAAACCGGCATTTCCGTGACTCAAATCGGGGAAGAGATGGGGGGCAGAGACGTCTCAGCCGTCACCCACGCTTGCAAAAAGCTCGCCTCAGAACTGGAGACAAACAATTTCCTCAAACGCAAGATTGAAGATATCGAAAAAAGGTTAAATTCTCCACCGGACCGGCCTTCCTAACCCCCTCGCAAGAACCAAGCGCGCAGGCTCTCACCTTGCCCTCAGGCGAGCGAGACCTCAACTTCAGGACGTCAAGAAGGGTTCAGACGCATGTCATTCTTTGGCCACTGCGCTCCCTCAGAATCCGCCTGAGGTGAACTCAGGTTGACCTCAAAGAGCGACTGAGCCCCAAATCTCAGGGCTTTCCCCCCTCTCCTATCTAACCGTTTTCCCTGTAGTCCGGTGCTCCTTTTGCTCGCTTTTTGAACAGTTCCCCCAATTCAACTTGTCAATCCCAGCTTCACACCACGGTTATTCAACCTCCCTAATATTACTAATATTATCTCAACCTATTAAGATAGCAGTAGTTGTAGTAATATTAATAGCAAAAAGTATTTGGAGAATTCGAATGTTTGACCAAGCCGAAATAGTAGTCCGGGGAGGAGATGGGGGTGATGGCGCCATCAGCTTCCGTCGGGAGAAGTATGTCCCCTATGGCGGTCCCGATGGCGGGGACGGGGGCATCGGCGGCAATGTCATCCTGGTTGCGGACCCGGCGGTGACCAGCCTGAAAATCTTCCACCGGAAGCAGTTCTACCGCGCCGAGAACTCCACCAACGGCAGCGGCAAGAAAAGGCACGGGCGGAATGGCGCCGACCTGATTCTAAGAGTTCCCGTAGGCACTGTAGTCTCCAGGAAGACCACCATTGGCGACTCAGCGCTACTGGGAGACCTGCAACAAGCGGACCAGCAGGTAGTGGTCGCCAGGGGCGGAAAAGGGGGGTGGGGCAATATTCACTTCACCTCGCCCACCAACCAGGCGCCCCGCATTGCCCAGAAGGGAGCGCTGGGCGAAGAGAACGAGCTGCTTCTCGAACTCAGGCTGATTGCGGATGTCGGCATCATCGGCTACCCCAACGCGGGTAAGTCGACTTTGCTCAGTGCGGTCTCCGCGGCCCGGCCCAAGATTGCCAGTTATCCCTTCACCACCCTCGAGCCGGTGCTGGGGGTGGTGAAGGTAGACGACCTGAGCTTCATCACGGCGGAGATTCCGGGGCTGATTGAGGGGGCGCACCTGGGGCGGGGACTCGGGCACGATTTCCTGCGCCACGCCATGCGCACCAAGATGTTCGTCCATTTAATCGATGGTGGGTCGCAGTCGCCGGTGGACGATATGATACGGGTGAATAACGAGCTGGCTATGTTCGATTCCTCCCTGGCGGAGAAGCCGCAGGTGGTCGTTATCAACAAGATAGACCTGCCTGAGGTCAGGGAGAGGACGAAGGAAATCGAGGCGGCTTTTGCCGAGGCCGGCGTTGATGTTATCTTCATCTCCGCGGAGATGAAGGAAGGCATCGATAATCTCTTGAAAGTGGTCGCCGGGAAGCTCAAAGAAATCAAGACCATCCAGGAAGCTTTGCCCAAGGCGCCACAGGCGGTTTTCCGTCCCCAGCCCAGAGTCCGCGGCGGCCGGGTGCGTAAGGAAGGCGAGGTCTTTGTTGTAGAGGCGCCTAGCCTGGAGCGTGTGACGATGCTGCGCGGCGCGACGAGCGCGGAAATAACCCTGGAACTCAAGAAGCGGTTCAAGCGTCTCGGCGTGGACAAAGCGCTGGAAAAGGCCG
>JBGOXU010000030.1:0-8685 GCA_041479305.1 Dehalococcoidia bacterium | reverse complement strand
TGTTAACGGCGGCATCAATTGGCGCCATGACCTGGTTCATCCAGCCGCCCGGTTCCTTGAACGCCTTGGCGGCACTGGCCCAGTCGAAGAACAGGGAATTCACGAATTCGGCGTTCAATCTCTTGTCCAGTCCGGGGAACCGCCCCTCCATGCTGATTTCAAGACTGCCCTTGGAAACCAGCTCATTCATGACCGTCCAGTCGCCGAGCTGGTCGCCCCAGTAGCCGGTAATCTTGATGCGTCCCTTTGATTTCTCGCCCACCAGTTTGATGAACATATCGGCGGCGCGGGGGCGGATGTTATCCGGGTCGGCAATTGCCTGAGCCATGCGCCAGTTGTAGGTCTTGCCGGCGGGGGCTGGCGCGGGTGCGGGGGCTGGTGCCGGGGCTGGTTTGGCACAGGCGGAGAGAAGCGAAATTGTGAACAGGACGAGAATGAGGCAAATACTGGCCAGGACGAGTAGTTTTCTTCCTTTCATTGTACGATAACCTCCCAATAAAAATACTTGACTGCCAGGCTTACCGTCAGGTTACCCCATATCTCACCCCCCTTCACTATCAATTATTCTCGATTCGGGAGCGGGGATGCTTGATGCGTCAAGCGCACAACCACGGCCCGTGGAAGCACCCGAGTCTCCCGTAGCGCTAATATGCCGCGTCTGAATTCGCTGAACCTTTGCAAATTTAGCATCATTGCCGCAGTTTGTCAATAAGATAAACGTTCTATTGTTGATGTTCTATAGAACGAAGCCTTGAGAGTGCCGGCCTGTAGTTGAACATCATCCCTTTTCCAGCTACAATTTGAGGGATGAATCCGTATGCCTACCACCGCAACTCGCCGGCCGCCAATTGCCTGGTATCCCGCCACCCACACCACCATCTGGCTGTGGTATCCTGTAATCAGTCGCAAGATTACCGGTTTCTTGAAGTCGGCGTTTAATAATAGATAGGTACACACAGGAGGTCTAATATGCCGCATGGCTACGAAATCAACGAACTGGCCAAGGAAGAGTCCTGGCGCTTGTTTCGCCTCATCGGGGAGATGGTGACAGGCTTTGACCGGTTGGCCGGCATCGAGCCGGCGGTCACCATCTATGGCTCGGCGCGGGTCACGCCGGACAAAGAGGAATACAAACAGGCGGTGCAGATTTCCCGACGGCTCGGCGAGCTCGGCTTCAATGTCATCACCGGCGGCGGACCGGGGCTGATGGAGGCAGCGAACAAAGGGGCGCTCGAGGCGGGCGTCAAATCAGTCGGACTCAATATCGAGCTACCGGAATATCAGCCCCCCAACACCTACTCCAATATCACCATCAGCTTCAACCATTTCTACATCCGCAAAGTGATGCTGGTCAAGTACGCCTCCGCCTTCATCGTGCTTCCCGGCGGCCTGGGCACACTCGATGAAGTGACCGAAGTGCTCAACCTGATTCAGACACGCAAAATCAAGCCTTTCCCGGTCATCCTGTTTGATTCCGGTTACTGGAGCGGCTTCCTCGAATGGATGAAGAACTACTCCCTGGCGCGAGGTTACATTTCGGAAGAAGACCTGACCCTGCTCCGGGTGTGCGATACCCCTGAGGAAGTCGTGGAAGCGGTGCAGAAATGGTACTGGAGCCACGAAATCTGCGGCCGGAAGGCCGTGGCGAAGTAGACGGCGATGGGTGGGGCGGAGGCACTGAGACAATCGCTAATCTTCTCCGGTCTAAGCGAGAATGAGTTACAGACGCTCGTTCGACTGGCTACTGAGCGCGGTTACCAGTCGAACGAGTTCATTTTCTGGGAGGGCGATGCGCCCGACTACTTCTACGTCGTGGCTTCCGGACGGGTCAAGGCGGTCAAGCACTCAAGCACCGGCAAGGATTTCATCATCGCCTTCTTCGGCCCGGGCGAGATGTTCGGCGAGGTGGCTGTCTTTGAGAACAAACCCTACCCCGCCTCCGCCCAGGCCGTCACCGGCACCAGGGTGCTGGCAATCAAGAAGGATGACTTTCTCCATTTCCTCGCCGGGCACCCGCAGGTGGCCCTGACCATCATCCACGTGCTGGGCAGTCGACTACGCGATGCCGCCAACCGGCTCAAAGACCTGGCCGGGGAGCGGGTGGAGCAGCGTCTGGCCCGCATCCTGCTGATGCTCTCGGCAAAGCTGGGCAAAACCCTGCCCTTCACGCGACAGGAGATTGCCGATATGGCGGGGACGACCACGGAGACCACCATCCGCCTCACCACCCAGCTCAAAGAGCGGGGCATCATCAGCACCGTCCGCGGCAAGATAACCATTGTCGACGAGCTGAAGCTGAGGCTGCTGGCGGAAGGCCCGCCGCGGGTCTAAGTTACGCAGCGGTCTCAGCCACCACTGTCATTGTCCTTCACTGGAAGGATGGCAATCCCAACAAATCCATTGAGATTGCTTCGCTTCGCGCGCAATGACACTTCGGTCTCTGCCACCCTGAGCGGAGTGAAGGGTCTCATCGCTCACAATGACCGGTTCTCTTCACCTATGTGACCCAAATCATACTACCTCAGGCTGAATGCTGTTATCATAGAATTGAACGTGTTTGAAGAGGGGAGATGACGGCAATGCCAAGTCAATGTCCCGGACAGGATACCAGGAACCTGCGGATTTCCCTCATCAAGTGCCCGGAGTGCGGCGCCGAGGTGGAGATTTTCTCGGATGAGGTCAAGGTGAAATGCCCGAAGTGCAAGAAACCCATCTATCGCGAGAGCATGCCTTCCTGCATCGAGTGGTGCGCCGCGGCGCGACAGTGCCTCGGAGAGGAGCGGTGGAAGGCGCTTCAAGAAGACCGGGCGTGCCTGTTTCCGGAGGAGAAAGCGAAATGACAACCAGAGTAATGCGCAAAATCGTCAAAATCGATGAAGAAAAGTGCAACGGCTGCGGCGAGTGCGTTCCCTCCTGTGTCGAGGGCGCCCTGAAAATTATCAATGGCAAAGCCCGGCTGGTCAGCGAGACTTACTGCGATGGCCTTGGCGCCTGTCTCGGCAAGTGCCCTCAGGATGCCATTATCATCGAAGAGCGGGAAGCGGATGAATTCGATGAAGCGGCCGTCGAACAGTTTCACCATGCCAAACACCTTGCCGAGCAGGAAGCGCCCTGCGCCTGCCCCGGCTCGGCTCTGCGGGAGTTCGACCGGGAAGAGGTCGCTCAGGCTGAGCCCGCCCCCGTCCTCAAATCGACGCTTGCCAACTGGCCCGTCCAGCTCCGGCTGGTGCCGCCCTCCGCCCCCTTTCTCAAGGGCGCCGATATCCTGCTGGCTGCCGATTGCGCTCCTTTTGCCTACGCCGGCTTCCACCAGGACTTTCTGAAAGACCACGCCCTCATCATCGCCTGCCCCAAGCTGGACAACTTCGACGCGCACCTGGCCAAGCTGACGGACATCCTGAAAGCCGCCGCGCCGAAGAGCCTGACCGTATTGCATATGGAAGTGCCCTGTTGTTTCGGGCTGGTACACATGGCAAAGGAAGCGATTCAGGCGAGCGGCAAGAATATCCCGCTCCGCGACATCACCATCGGGGTGCGGGGCGAGCGGAAGTCCTGAGCGGCGGTTCGTAAATGTCATTATGACGGCCCAGGTAGCAGGAATCATGGAAGACCACGTTGCCCAGGTCAGTGGCCGGTGCTACCTTCAGTTTGCCCTCTTTCACCAGGTTGTCAATGAACAGGGTATGGTGATAGTGTTTGTTGGGTTTATGGAGTTATAGAGTGGTTATCAAAAGCACTTAACAAACTCAATCAACTCAACAGACTCAATGAACTCAGTAAACTCGTGTTTCTTTGACCGGCTCTGAGCGCGGCAAGTATAATGGCTAATAGAAATGACTCAAACCAGACCAATAAAAGTTGCTTTTGATACTCTGGGCTGCAAGTTAAACCAGGCGGAAACGGAGCTTCTCGCCCGGAAGCTGGCGGCGGCAGGGTACACCGTGGTGCCGTCGGTCGAGGAGGCGGATGTCTACGTTCTAAACACCTGCACGGTGACTCACATCGCCGACCGCAAAGCGCGCCACCTGCTCCGCCAGGCCCACCGCCTCAACCCCCGCGCCAGAGTCGTGGCGATTGGCTGTTACGCCGACCTTGCCCCCGATGAATTGGGGAAGATTGAGGGGGTGGGGCTGGTGCTGGGCAACGAGGATAAGTTCAACCTGCCGGAGCGACTTGAGGGGCTTGGGCTGGCGGGCTCGTCTTCCGGGTTTGAGGCTGATGGCACGCGGACACGCGCCTTTCTGAAGGTGCAGGACGGCTGCCGCAGTTTCTGCGCCTACTGCATTGTGCCCTTTGTGCGGCGCAAAGAGACGAGCGTGCCTGCGCAGGAAGTCGTCGCCGAGGTACGGAAGAGGATGGCGGAGGAGTACAAGGAGGTTGTGCTGACCGGAACGGAGATTGGGTCGTATTGTTCTGACGGAGTTGATTTGAGGGGACTGCTGAAGGGCATTCTGGCGGAGACGGACATCGCCAGGCTGAGGCTGTCTTCCCTGCAGCCGCAGGAAATCGCGCCGGACTTCATCGAGTTGTGGCGTAATGTCCGGCTTTGCCCCCACTTTCACCTCTCCCTGCAGAGCGGCAGTGACGGCGTCCTCGCCCGGATGAAGCGGAAGTACACCACAGGGGACTACGAGAAGGCAGTCAGACTGATTAGGAGTGTAGTACCAGATGCCGCCATCACCACGGACGTCATCGTGGGCTTTCCGGAGGAGTCTGAGGAAGAATTCCAGGAGAGCTATGAGTTCTGTCGTCGGATAGGATTTGCCCGTATCCACGTCTTTTCTTACTCGAAGCGACGCGGCACGGCGGCCGCCACTATGCCCGACCAAGTGCCGGACGGAGTAAAGAAGGAGCGAAGCCGACAAGTGCTGGCGCTGGCCAGGGAAAGCGCCCGGAGCTTTCACCACAGGTTTGTAGGGAAGACGATGACCGTACTGTGGGAGCAGGAGTCCAACGGCGTCTGGTCAGGCCTCACTGGTAACTACATCAAGATGTATACTAAAAGCGACGCAGACTTAGCCAACAAGCTGATGCCTGTGAAGCTGGTGAAGCTGTGGCGGGACGGGGTGTGGGGGGAGTAATACGGGGGGTGAAATAAATATGGATAAAGAAGAAGTCTTTAAAGCAATCAAGCGTGCTGAATTAAAACGAAGTCTAGAAGCGAGAGACAAAAGCACAATAGAAGAGCGGCTAACACGGTATATTGAGCTTAATTTCATTACTATTACGCCAAATGAGCACTTTGTTTCAATTTCTGTGGAATGCATAGAACTGTATCGGGACGGCTATTTTTTTGCCTGCATAGCTCTTTGCCAAGCCGTAGCCGAAGCCCTAGTTCGACTCTTATGTGTTAAAAATAATTGTCGACCTACAAATGTCTTTGAGAAGAACGTTGAGACTATCGCCAAAAGGAAAATTGAGCCTAACTACTGCGAATTGTTGAAGGCAATATGGAAAGATAGGGATGATTACCATCATTTGAATCCCAGTGTACCAACCGAAAAATCGAAATTGCAGAGCATAGCAAAAAGCAAATTAATTGCTCTACATAAGGTTGAGTCGGAGGTGTTTGCTTTTGAAATAGTGAATGGAACTATTAAACCTAAGTATCCCAAGTATTGGTCTGGAACTCAAGATGGGCTTTTGAATGTGTTTCTTAGGTTTGAGGTTTGAGTTTCCCCATCGGTCTCCTGAACTCACACGGCACTCTGGTCTGACAGAGGCCGCAGTCGGCCTACTCCATAGCATGTCCCAGCGTCTTCTTGATGGACTCGGTCGGCATCAGGAAATCTTCCTCGCTGAGCGCCCGGCCCACGAGTCGGCACTTCTCCAGCAGAGCATACAGGTTTACCGTCCAGCCAGCACCGAAGACCATCGGCAGGAAGATGCGGGTGTCATACTGGTTCCAGTAGGTCTCCTTGATGCGTTCCAGGGTGGGGATGCGGAAATCATAGGGCACCGGGCCGACCGAGCCGGTCCACTTCCGCTCCTCCGCCGGTTTTTCCAGCTCCTGGCAGACGGCCACCAGGACGATGGTGATTGCCGCCGCCTTGACCATCATTTCGAGCCATTGCTTGCCCATACGCCCTCCTTCTACTGCTTGATTTCCAGTCCCAGCACCACCGAGGTCTCAATCTGTCGCCGCGGTATTTCCCAGTAGGTACGCAGAAGCTCGTCTTTGTCCGGCTCCAATTTGAAGCCGTGCTTTTTGTAGAAATCGATTGCCCAGCGGGCGTCCGCCCATGTCCCCACCAGCAGTCGCCGGGTCGTAACCAGTCCGGTGAGGTGTTTCAACAGCTTGCTGCCGATGCCTTTTTTCTGCCATTTCGGCAGGATATAGGCGTGGCGGATAAGCGTGACGTCCTTCACCGGTTCGATGCCCATCAACCCCACCAGCTCGCCTTTTTCTTCCCAACCGTAGAATGTCATCCGCTTCATCTCCCGCTCGAGCTCGGCGAGGGGCATATAGGGCTGGCGGTAACGGTCCGCCGGGATGACGTCCGCATAGGCTTTGGCGGCTTCATTGATGATGAAGAACATCCGTGGCGCATCCTCCGGCCGGCACTCGCGTATCATACTTAGAATTATAGCACCAAGCGACTTACCGAATGCAATGGTAATGTTGGGTGTGTTATAATGACTCGATGGTACTGGACTAACCGTACCGATATTTCCAGGTGAACCGAACGATGGTCTAACTATGCCCGTCTGAAGCTAGAGAGAGGACTGAATGACGAACAACACGGCACTCAAGAAATGGGTCAAGGAATGCGCTGAAATGTGCCAGCCGGACAACATCGTCTGGTGCGATGGCTCGCTGGAGGAGAAGGAGCACCTCGAAAAGCAGGCCTTCGCTACCGGCGAGTTGATTCAACTTAACCAGGAGAAGCTGCCGGGCTGCGTCTACCACCGCACGGCTAAGAATGACGTTGCCCGCACCGAGCACCTGACCTACATCTGCACCAGCAAAAAAGAAGACGCCGGACCGAACAACAACTGGATGAGCCCGGACGAAGGTTACGCTAAGGCGGGAGCTATCTTTAAGAGTTCGATGAAGGGACGCACGATGTACGTCATACCCTTCTCGATGGGACCGGTCGGCTCGCCGTTCAGCAAGATTGGCGTTGAGCTGACGGATAGCATCTACGTCGTGCTCAATATGCGCATTATGACGAGTATGGGCAAGAAAGTCCTCGACGCCATCGGCGATAGCGGGGAGTTCACCCGTGCCTTGCACGGCAAAGCTGAGCTTGACGTCAATAAGCGCCTCATTCTTCATTTTCCGGAAGACAACACCATCTGGAGCGTGGGCAGCGGCTA
This sequence comes from Dehalococcoidia bacterium, assembly GCA_041479305.1. GTDB lineage: Bacteria > Chloroflexota > Dehalococcoidia > Dehalococcoidales > RBG-16-60-22 > JBGOXU01. Next base: position 1,365 of record JBGOXU010000030.1, on the reverse strand, counting down.
TGGCGGCAACGTGCTCCTCGGCAAGAAGTGCCTGTCTCTGCGCATCGCCAGCTACCTGGGCAAAAAGGAAGGCTGGCTGGCAGAACATATGCTCATCATGGGCGTAGAAGACCCAAAAGGCAACATTACCTACATTGCGGGCGCTTTTCCCAGTGCCTGCGGCAAAACGAACCTCGCCATGCTTATCCCGCCAGAACCGCTCCAGAAAAAGGGCTACAAGGTGTGGACGGTCGGTGATGACATTGCCTGGATAAGGGTTAAGAAAGACGGCCGGCTCTGGGCAGTTAATCCGGAGACCGGTTTCTTCGGGGTGGCGCCGGGCACCAGTCGCAAGACCAACCCGAACGCCATGGCGACCGTTCAGAAGAATACCATCTTCACCAATGTCGTCCTGACGCCGGAAAAGACAGTGTGGTGGGAAGGCATGGATAATCCGCCGGCAGAGGGCTGGGATTGGACAGGCCAACCGTGGAAACCGGGCATGATTGGTCCGGATGGGAAACCCATCCCCGGGGCAAACCCGAACAGCCGCTTCACCGCTCCCGCTTCACAGTGTCCCTCCATTGCCCCCAACTGGCAGGACCCGGAGGGTGTGCCGATTTCTGCCTTCATCTTCGGCGGGCGGCGTGCTCACGTTGCCCCGCTCGTTTACGAATCCTTTAATTGGCAGCACGGCGTCTTCGTGGGCGCAATTATGGCGTCAGAAAGGACTGCCGCTCAGTATGGTAAGCTCGGCGAAGTGCGCCGCGACCCCATGGCGATGCTCCCTTTCTGCGGCTACAACATGGGTGACTACTTCCAGCACTGGCTGAATATCGGCAAAAAGCTCACCAACCCGCCCAGAATTTACAATGTCAACTGGTTCAAGACCGATGATAATGGGAAATTCCTCTGGCCGGGCTTTGGCGAAAACCTCCGCGTGCTCAACTGGATTATTGACCGCGGTTGCGCCGGTGGAGCGGCTGGCGCCAGAGAGACGCCCATCGGCTACATTCCTGAGGCGGACGACCTGGACATGAGCGGCCTTAATGTCCCCGCTGAAGCAATGGACAAACTGCTCTCCATCTCGAAGGAAGACTGGGCGGAGGACATGAAGAGCATCGAGCCGTTCTTCAAGACTTTTGGCGATAGAATGCCCAAAGCGATGTGGGATGAGTACAAGGGGCTGAAGAAGCGGTTCGGGTTTTAGCTTCAAAAAGTGGCGCGCCTGGAGGGATTCGAACCCACGACCCTCGGTTCCGAAGACTCTCAATAGGCTTGTTTTCTAACAACTTTGAGGCTAAACTGCTGTTTCGTGCCTATCCCTACTGTAGCTTCAAAACCCTCTTTTTCAACCCTTTTAGATTCATAATGGGATATTTCAAG
>JBGOXU010000029.1:0-8685 GCA_041479305.1 Dehalococcoidia bacterium | reverse complement strand
GCGGGTCAATCAGAGATGAGGACTCCATCAAGGCGGCGGACAAATACAATATGGCGATGGTCTTCACCGGCGAGAGGCATTTCCGGCACTAAGATTCAAAGGTGGGCGATGGCGATGGTCGTTGTCTGCTCCATCTCCCCCAAACTGAAGCGGATGGTTACATGTCATTCTGGCGAAGCTTGTCCCGTACACCGATACGGGGCTGGAATGACAATCTATCAGAGGGACTTGACACCTTCTTGTTTTTGGTGTATTCTGAATAATCGGATAAATCATATAAATCAGAGGAAAAGCCAATGTTGAAGAGTCTGAAGTGCTGTCAGGTGGAGGCTATCGTATCGGTTGACGCGCGGGGGCAGATTGTCCTGCCCAAGGAAATCAGGGAAAAGGTCGGCGTGAAGGCCGGCGATAAGTTCGTCGTCGCTAGCTCTCAGTCGGAGGGCAAGGTATGCTGCCTGTTTCTAATTAAAGCGGACGAGTTCGCCGAGACGGTCCGGGAAGCGCTCGGACCCATCGCCAAAGACATTCTGAAATAGTAAGGAGGAACAATATGAAAGAGACTGAAATTAAGAAGAAAGTCCGGGAAGGTTACGCCAGGATTGCCACGAAGAAGATCTCTTGCTGTGCGCCGACATCTTCCTGTTGCGGCGGAAGCCTGCCGGAAACCATAAACAAATCGATTGGCTACTCCGAGGCAGAGCTGGGCTCCGTGCCGGATGGGGCGAACCTGGGACTGGGCTGCGGCAACCCGGTGGCGCTGGCATCTCTGAAAGAGGGCGAGACGGTCCTCGACCTGGGGTCGGGGGCGGGGTTCGATTGCTTCCTGGCGGCGAACAAGGTAGGCAAGGCGGGCAGGGTCATCGGCGTGGATATGACGCCGGAGATGCTCGACAAAGCCCGCCAGAATGCCCGCAAAGGCAAGTATGGCAACGTCGAGTTCCGGCGCGGCGAGATTGAGAAATTGCCCGTCGAGGATAATTATGTTGACGTCATTATCTCGAACTGCGTCATCAATCTCTCGCCGGACAAACTGGCAGTCTTCCGCGAGGCATTCCGGGTGCTCAAGCCCGGCGGCCGGCTGATGGTCTCCGATATTGTTCTTTTGGCGGAACTGCCCGATTTCATCAAGGAGTCGGTGGCGGCTTATGTGGGCTGTATCTCCGGGGCGATGCTGAAGGATGATTACCTCGGCGCGATAAAGTCGGCCGGCTTCAAGGATATTAAGGTGATTGAGGAAACCAACTTCCCCATCGAGTCGATGGCGAACGACCCCACCGCGCAGGTGATTATGAAGGAAATGAAAATCACGCCCGAGAAGGTGAAAGAGATTGGCCAGGCAGTCCTGAGCGTCAAGGTGCAGGCGGTGAAGGGGAAGTAGGAAGCTCTGATTTTACCCCTTTATCTTGTTTTCTGGGGAGATGGACACGCGCGAAACACTTGACAAAAAAGACAGAATGTGGTGGAATAGAATAGAAGTTAACACCGGGGGATGAGTGGGCCACCTGAAACATGGTGACCGACTCATCCCCCTACTAGTTTTTAGACCAGCGTAATATCTTTGATAGGCAGATGTTCTAGCATTGCCTTTGCCTCTGAGTTCAACTCACCAAGTTTCAAGTTTTGTACCGCATTTACGAGTTGTCCTGTCAACTGCAAGGCTTCGCAATATACTGAATCAGCGTGGGTGATATACTTGAAATTCGGTAAGTTCCGGTTGTTCCGCAGATAACTGTCAAGATTTTCAATTGTGTCTTTTGACATCTCAAAGCGATCGAATACTATTTCAATGTCGTCGTTGCTGGGCGGATAACAGCTAAAGTGGAACTCGAATAGTTGTCTGTGAATGAAATTTCGAAACCTGAGTGGATTTGCGTCTCGGTAAGGGGTGGCTTTCAAGTAAGGCCCCGTGTAGCAGCGCTTGTCCAAATAGACACAAGAACACTTTATTAATCCTTCCTGCTGTAACCTGACTATCGGACCGAGGAATCTCGCTAAATCTTTGCCACCAGGAAGCGTCTTGACCTCCTTGAATATGCCTCTTATGTATCTCCAATTGGTTATGTGCTCACAGAATCTACCCATTTTGTCTCTACTCACCTGTAGGGCCAATTCCGCGTAGAGTTTGGAATTGCTGCCGTCGGGCGCGATATTGCCCGGGTCCCCGGATTCATCGACGAACAAATAGACAATCATTTTCAAATGATTATACTCTTGAACCCACGAAAGTCAACAGCTGGGTAAATCTGATGTTGAAGAATAAGTTGAGCTACACTCATTCCGTTTTCCCCAGACAGCTAATTGTCCTCTCCCGTCGAAGGGGAGGAATTGCCCCAGGGGAAACAAAAACCCCCTCCGCTGGGAGGGGGCTGCCTGGAAATAGGGGTGACTCCTGTTTACACCAGCTCCGTTACCGCCTCAATCAGGTCTTTCTGGTCGGGAATCCAGAAGTCTTCCAGCACCGGACTATAAGGGACGGGGGTATCCGGCGCGCAGACCCGCTTGATGGGCGCGTCCAGATAGTCGAAGGCTTCATCGGCCACAATGGCCGCAATCTCGGCCGCGGCGCTGCCCGTCTTTGGCTCCTCGTCGAAGACTATGAGTCTGCCCGTCTTCTTCACCGAGTTGATGATGGTCTCTTTGTCCAGCGGCACCAGCGTCCGCGGGTCGACCACCTCGATGCTGATGCCCTTTTCTTGCAGAGTGTTGGCGGCGGCCAGCGCCTCGTGCACGGTGAGCGCCATCGCCACTACGGTAACGTCCTTGCCCTCGCGCTTGATGTCAGCCTTGCCCAGTGGGATGGTGTACTCCTCGGCCGGAACCTCGCTCTTGATGCCTCGCTTGATGAGGGCGGTGTGGTAAAGGAAAATGGTGGGGTTGTTTTCCCTTAGCGCCGACTTGAGCAAGCCCTTGGCGTCGTACGGGGTGGAGGGGGCGATAATCTTCAAGCCGGTGATATTCATCAGCCAGCCGTACAAGTTCCTCGAATGCTGGGCGGCGTGTCGCGTGCCGGCGCCGGAGTACGACATAATGGTCACCGGGACTTTGACTTCCCCACCCCCCATATAGCGCATCTGGGTCAGCTGGTTGACCATCTCGTCGCCGCAGACGCCGAGGAAATTGGCGTACATAATGTTGGCGATTGGTCTCAGGCCGGTCGCGGCCGCCCCGATGGCGGCGCCCATAATCGCCGTCTCCGAGATGGGAGTATCGATGACGCGGTCCGCGCCGAACTTATCGTATAATCCTTTGAACTCGCCGAGGGGCGCGCCAATCGCTCTAACGTCTTCGCCCAGAACGATGACCGATGGGTCGCGGTGCATCTCCTCTTCGATTGCCTGGTTGATTGCCTGAATGAAACCTAGCTCTGCCATCCTGCCTGACCCTCTGCTTTATGCGTAAACGTCTTCCAGGGTCTCTTCCGGGGCGGGGAAAGGACTGTCATCGGCGAATTTCACCGCCGACTCAATCTCATCAGCGATTTCCTGGTGAATCGACTCTATTTGTTCTTCGCTCAGGACGGCGCTTTCCATCAGAAAACCCTTGAATCGAGGCAGGGGGTCTTTCGTCTTCCACTGCTCGATAGTCTCTTTGCTGACATAGTTCTGCGGGTCGCTGGTATAATGCCCCGCCCAGCGATAGGTCTTGCCCTCGATGATTGACGGTCCTTCGCCCCGCCGCGCTCTTGCCACCGCCTCTTTGACTGCCTCGTACACGCCGAGGACATCGTTGCCATCGATGGTCTTGCCCGGGATGCCGTAGGCGGCAGCGCGGTCGGCCAGGTTGGTGATATTCGCCGCGTACTTGATGGGCACGCTGATGGCGTACTGGTTATTTTCGAGGATGTAGACCACGGGCAGCTTCAGGACGGAAGCGAAGTTAATACCCTCGTGGAAGCGGGAGGTGTTGGACGCGCCGTCACCGAAGAAGCAGAGGCAGACCTGGCCCGTCTTCTTGACTTTGGCGGTGAGCGCCGCCCCGCCCGCAATCGTGATGCCGGCGCCGACAATACCATTAGCGCCCAGGATACCGAGCTTGACATCGGCGCAGTGCATCGAGCCGCCCTTGCCCTTGCAGTAGCCGGTCTTCTTGCCGAAAAGCTCGGCCATCATGCGGTCGGTCTTGCCGCCCTTGGCGATGAGGTGGCCGTGCCCGCGGTGGTTGCTGATGATGTAATCGTCCGCTCTGAGCGCGGCGCAGGCGCCGGTGGCGATGGCTTCCTGCCCGATGTAGAGATGGGCATGGCAGGGTATTTTGCCGCGGCCGAACTCCTTGAGGACTCTCTCTTCGAAGACCCGGATGCGGAGCATCGTGCGGTACAAATCTTCGAGCTTCTCGATTTTAAGGGGGAGGGCTAGCTCTCGGTCTATCGTCCCAATCGTCATCGTCAACCTCCAAAAAGAACAAAAAGAGGACTCAGAAAACGTTGTTCCACTTCCAATATATGGCTCGGATACGAGCAAGTCAAGGCTATGATTTCGGCGGAAAACGGCGTCGGGAAAGCGTCCATTGTTGTTTCCGAGCAATTTTGGCATAGTAACGTTGAAATTGGTCGAGGGTAAAGGCGGAGGGTGTACTAAAGCACCAGAGCGTCACGATTTGCCTTACACTGTCATTGCGAGGAACGCAGTGACGTGGCAATCTCAACAAATTGAGAATCCCATGGAGATTCTTCGCTCCGCTCAGAATGACACTCCCCTGATTGGTGGAGATTGCCACGGGGCTAAAGCCCCTCGCAATGACAAGAGGAAGCTCTATAATTGCCTCTTCCTCAGTGCTATAATGGGGATAAGACACGGGGGGTGACCGATGCGGGAGGCACTGCTCCAGGAAAAGTTGGCCGACTCCAGGGTCAGGTGCCATATCTGCCAGTGGCGCTGCAGCATCGCGCCGGGCCGCGCTGGCGTGTGCCGTATGTACCGCAACCGCGATGGCGTCCTCTTCAATATGAACTACGCCAAAACTTCCTCGGTGAATGCCGACCCCATCGAAAAGAAGCCCGTCTTCCACTTCCACCTCGGCAGCATGTGTTTCTCCCTCGGGGGGTGGGGGTGCAACTTCCACTGCCTCCACTGTCAGAACTGGGAGATTTCTTGCCCCACCGATAATGAGCCGTGGCGCAACTCGCGGGACATTCCGCCGCAGACGGCAATCGACCTGACCAAACGCTACAACTGCCAGGGTATCGCCTGGACGTACAACGAGCCGACGATGTGGTTCGAGTATACGCTGGACTCGGCGAAGCTGGCGAAGGCGAACAACCTCTACACGGTCTACGTCACCAACGGCTACATCAGCCCGGAAGCGCTCGATACCATCGGGCCGTACCTGGACGTCTGGCGGGTGGACATCAAAGGCTTTAGCGATAAGTTCTACCAGGAACTGGCCAAGGTGCCGCGCTGGCGGGGGATTCTCGATGTCGCCAAACGGGCGAAGGAAAAGTGGCGGATGCACGTCGAGGTCATCACCAACATCATCCCGACGATGAATGATGACGACGAGCAGTTGAACGGCATCGCTAACTGGATTAAGAACGACCTCGGCGAGCTGACGCCCTGGCACGTCACCCGCTTCTACCCCCAGCACAACCTGATGGATGTCCCCGCCACCCCCGTCGCCACCATCGAGCGGGCGGTGGCAATCGGCAAGAAGGCGGGGCTGAAGTTCATCTACGCCGGCAATGTCCCCGGCCATTCGAGCGAGAACACGGTGTGCTATTCCTGCGGGCAGCTGGTGGTGCGGCGGATTGGCTACGACACGCACGTGGTGGGGCTGGAAGGGTCGAAATGCCAGTCCTGCGGCGCCGAGCTCAACTTCCGCACGGCTGAGGAGAAGGCAAAGCGCGGGAAGGAGAAGGCGAAGTGATACGGGAACCGGTCGTGGCGGGGCAGTTCTATCCGGCGTCACCGGCGCAATTGCGGTCGATGATTCAGACACTGGTGGACGAGAAGGCGGCGAAGAAGGAAGTCATCGGCGTTGTCTCGCCGCACGCGGGGTACCCATACTCGGGACCGGTGGCGGGCGCCGTTCTCTCGCGCATCAAGTTCAAGGACACCTTCGTTATCCTGGGGCCGAGCCACACGGGGCGGGGCAAGCCGTTCAGCATTATGACGGAGGGGAGCTGGAAAACGCCGCTGGGGCAGGTGGAAATCGACTCCGAGCTGGGTAAGCGGATTCTAGACGGCTCGAGCCATTTGCAGGAGGACGCCCTCGCCCACCAGTACGAGCACTCGATTGAGGTGCAGATTCCCTTCCTGCAGTACTTCAAGCCGGACGTTCGCATCGTGCCCATTGTGCTGGCCCATGCCACGCCGGAGATTTACAAGCAAATCGGCAGGGAGATTGCGCAGGCAGTCAAAGAATCGAGACGCGACGTCGTCCTGATGGCGAGCAGCGATATGACCCACTACGAGCCGCAGGAGCTGGCGCAGAAGAAGGACAACGAGGCAATCAAGGCAATGCTCGACCTCGATGAGGATGAGCTTTTGAAGCGGGTCGAGGAGATGAATATTTCGATGTGCGGCTACGCGCCGGTGGCCGCCCTCATCGCGGCAGCGAAGGAGCTGGGAGCGAAGTCGGCGGAACTGGTGAAGTACCAGACCAGCGGCGATACCACAGGCGATTACACGAGCGTGGTTGGCTATGCCGGCATTATCTTCTCGGCCGCCGAGATGCACCCGCTGGTCAGCCTGGCAAAGCAGGCGGTAGACGTCTACGTCCGGGAAGGCAAGACCATCTCCCCACCCCCCACCCTCACCCCCGAGATGCAGGCGCAGGCGGGCGTTTTTGTGACTCTGCATAAGTTCGGGGAGCTGAGGGGATGTATCGGCACGCTGGAGCCGACCACCGGCAACGTGGCATTGGAAATCATCCAGAACGCCATCAGCTCGGCGACGCGCGACCCCCGCTTCCCGCCCGTCGCCCCCAATGAGCTGGAAGACCTGGAATATCACGTGGACGTGCTGACCGAGCCGGTGCCGGTGAAGGACAAAAAGAAGCTCGACCCGAAGAAGTACGGGGTGATTGTGGAGTGCGGGTGGCGGCGGGGACTGCTCCTGCCCGACCTGGAGGGCGTGGACACGGTGGCGCACCAGATTGACATCTGCCGCCGCAAAGCGGGTATTGCCCCCAACGAGCCAATCAAGCTATACTGCTTTGAGGTGAAGAGGTATAAGTAAGATAAAAGACAAAGGAGCCCCTTCGCTCCGCTCAGGGCTTCGGTTTTTGAAGAAAAAAGGCTCTAAAAAGGGAAACGAATCGAAGCTAAGTGAACGTGAGTCGTTTTTGGAGTTATGTTAAGTTGGAATAATGAGAAGGTAAATCCTAGATGAGTCCGAGAGCGCCAAGACTTACTGGAAAGCAAATCGAGAGAGCGATGCTCAAAGCGGGCTGGCACCTGCATCACGCGAAAGGCGCGCATTTCTATTACCGACATTATCAGCACCCGGGAAAACAAATTACTATTCCGATACATGCGGGAGAGATTGTCCCACAAAGGACTCTGAGGAGTATACTGGAACAGGCAGACCTGACAATGGATGACTTTATAAAACTGCTTTAGGAGGTGGCTGAAGTGGCTAAATATACTATCATACTGGAACCGAACTATCCGGAAAAGGGCTATACCGTCAGGGTGCCAGCTCTCCCTGGTTGTATTAGCTACGGTAGAACGAAAGAAGAAGCGATGGCTAGAGCCAAAGAAGCAATTGAGGGATTTATTGAAGGGCTGGAAAAAGCGGGCGAGCAGGTGCCGGAAGAGGTAGAGCCAGTGGAGATGGATACGGTGACAGTTGGCTAATCACGCGTGAGTTGTTTTTAGAGTTATGTTAAATGATTTGCAGTTATGTTAAGTGGGGTGGGAGAGAGAGGGAAAAGTGCGGAGATTAAGGCCACAATGATTGAAAAAGACTTTAGTCAGATAACTGAAGCCGACTTACAGGCCTTGATTGATGACTCAGTGCCTGAAAGCAAGACGATAGAGTATAAACAGGCACTGCCAGGAAACTCAGATTCCGAGAAAAAGGAATTCCTTGCTGATGTTTCTTCCTTTGCTAATGCTAGCGGTGGCGATATAGCATACGGAATTACTGAAGATAGGGATACTGGAAAGCCGGAGTTGCTACAAGGTCTCACTATTGAAAATGTAGACCAGGAAATATTAAGGCTTGAGAACCTGATGAGGAGCGGGATAGAGCCTAGGTTACCTTCGGTGACCATTCGACAGATTCCCCTCAGCAATGAAAGAGTTGCTCTGATAATAAGAGCTCTCAAAAGTTGGAGCAGTCCTCATTGCGTCTCTTTTGGCGACCATTACAAGTTTTATTCAAGGGGTAACACTGGCAAATACCGCCTTGATGTAAATGAATTACGTGCAGCTTTTGGTCTGTCTGAGACAGCAATAGAGAGACTTCGGAAGTTCAGAATAGACAGGATATCCCAGATTCTCGCTGGTGAAACGCCTATACCCTTCTATGATAATGCAAAGATAATTCTTCATTTGATACCACTAATTTCTTTTAATCCTGCCCAATCTTACAGCCTAGGCGATATAGCTTCTCATCCAGACAGATTGCCCCCAATATACTGTTCGTCATGGAGCAATAGACATAATCTGGACGGCTTCCTAACCTATGGGAAAGACCAAACTGGAAAGTCATATTCGTATGTTCAACTTTTTAGAAACGGAAT
>JBGOXU010000028.1:0-8790 GCA_041479305.1 Dehalococcoidia bacterium | reverse complement strand
ACATGAAGTAATACCTCCTTTGACCTTATCTTATGTGCTGGCTTGATTGTCCGTAGCCTTCCTTGCTTCTTGACCTATCCCCCTGTTCCCTTCCCTTGAAGGGAAGGGGGCAATCTTTTTTCAAGAGGGGTTAGCACCCCTCTTAACGCTCCGCTTCTGGTTCCATTGTTATTGCGAGGAGCGTAGTCCTTCACACTGTGAAGGATGGTAATCCCAACGATTGCGGCGCCACTCCTTGACACCCCGACTTCCTATCTCGCTTTGCGCCTGTCTGGACGCCCTACTACGAGGGGCCAAGACGTGACTTTTTTTCTACACCCTCCCCTTACACCTCATCTTCAACGCCTCGGCGACGTGCCTGGGGACAAGACAATCGATGTTGCCGTCAAGACAAGCCACTTCCTTGAGCAGGCTGGAGCTAAGGAACTGGTACTCCTGGCTCGCCATCAGGCAGACCATATCCAGGTCCTTGGACAGCTTACGGTTCATCATCGCCATCTCGAACTCTTTCTCGAAATCGGCGTTCATGCGCAGGCCGCGTATCATCACTTTGGCGCCCACCTGCTTGGCAAAATCAACGGTGAGGCTGTGGAAAGTCTGCACCTCAACATTCGGTATGTGGGCAACTGCCTTCCGCGCCAGCTCAACCCGCTCGTCAGTAGTGAAGAACAGGTTCTTGTCCGATTTCTCAAATACTCCCATGATTATCTTATCGAAAATCTTGGAAGCGCGCGTCACGATATCCAGATGCCCGTTGGTCACGGGGTCGAACGTACCGGGATAGATTGCAATCGTCAAGGACTGACCTCCTTTTTGAAGACGGAAATCACGCTGTCACCGTGCCGGTGTTCTTTCACCATTTTCAGCGGCGGGTAAGCGGCCTGCAGGGGGAACTTCGGCGAGTGTGTCACCACCACTACCGTTTCGCCACCCACGAGCTTAGAACGGGCCACCTTTTCAATCACAGTGTCAATCGTTCTATCGGCGTAGGGCGGGTCCATCACGATGATGTTGTACTCTTTGTCCAGGAAGGAGAGGGCCTTGTCCACGCTGACACAGTAGAGATGAGCGCTCTCCCCTAGTCCCGTCTTCGCCAGATTCTCCTTAATTATAGCACAATGCCTCGGCTCACGTTCAATAAAGTCCACCCACCCCGCTCCCCGGCTCAACGCCTCGATGCCCATCGCCCCCGTCCCGGAGAACACATCCAGCACCAGTGACCAGTCATCCGCCATGTTCGCCAGGATAGAGAAGATGGCGCCGCGCACCAGGTCAGTGGCGGGACGGATACCCGTGCCTTTGGGGACTTTGAGATGGTGTCCCTTCGCACTGCCGGCAATGACTCTCATCGGTAAAACCTCGCTATAGGATAACCAGCGAAGGGGGAGATTGTCAACCGAGGCTAAGGGATGGGTTACCGACAGCGTTTGGCTGCCGGATTGTCATTGTAATGAAAATAGAGTTTCGTGCACGCCTCAATCACTCGGTTTCACGTCCTTGCCCACCTCCTTCAGGGTGGTTCCAGTGATGTCACCAGAACTGAACCCTTCTGGGTGAACCCCTGTCCCCCTTCCCTAACGGGAAGGGGGAGTTATATAAAAGAGAGGGGGCGCCGCCCTCTCTCTAAAATACTCTCCCCCGCTTCTTGTAGGAGCGGGGGATTAAGGGGGTGAGGTCCTTATGTGTCGGTCAACTCCTTTTTTCATACATTGTGGCGCCGATGGAATCGGCATGAAGGATTGCGAGCAGCGCAGTCCTTCTGATGAAGGATGGCAATCTCAATGAATCGAATAATCTGTTGAGACTGCTTCTCCTTCTTCGGAAGGATTGCAGTGACCACTGGTGACTTTGGGATTGCTTCCCCTTCTCTGGAAGGACTCGCAATGACAGTCTGGGGCAACCAAATGAAAACCCCCTCCCCCACAGGTGAGGGAGGGGGTGGTGGTGCAACGTGTGCTTTTGCTAAGCCGATGGAACTTTGGGCAGATGCGTCAGTGCTTCTTTTACCTTCTCCTCTGGATACTCGAAGTCCTGAAGTTTTCCAGAGAGGTACTGTTCGTAGGCGGCAAGGTCGAAATGCCCGTGACCGCTGAGCGCTAACAGGATAACCTTCGACTGACCGGATTCTTTGCAGGCAAGCGCTTCATCAATGACCACCTTAATAGCATGGGCTGCCTCTGGTGCCGGAATGATACCCTCAGCACGGGCAAACTGCACCGCAGCCTTAAAGACCGGAACCTGATACTCCGCCCTGGCTTCAATTAATCCCATTTTATAGAGATGGCAGACGATGGGTGCCATGCCATGGTAGCGTAAACCTCCGGCATGGACCGGTGGGGGCACAAAAGTATGCCCAAGGGTGCACATCTTGAGCAGCGGCGTCAGCCCCGCTTCATCACCAAAGTCGTAGGTATAGACACCCTTGGTCACATGGGGGCAGGCTTGCGCCTCGGCAGAAATAATACGCAGATTTGGTTTCTTACCCTTAATTTTATCCCGAATAAAGGGCAGAAAGACACCAGCGAAGTTGGAACCACCGCCAACGCACCCGACAATCATATCCGGGTAGTAGCCCGCCATTTCCATCTGCTTCATCGCTTCTTGCCCGACGATGGTCTGGTGGAGCAGGACGTGATTCAGCACGCTGCCGAGTGAATAGTGACTGCCCTCGTGAGTGGCAGCATCTTCAACCGCCTCGCTAATAGCGATTCCCAGGCTGCCAGGCGTCTCGGGGTCGGCGGCAAGGACATCGCGACCCGCCTTAGTGTCCTGGCTGGGACTCGGGACTACCTCAGCGCCCCACGTCTCCATCATCACACGCCGGTAGGGCTTCTGGTAGAAGCTTGACTTGACCATATAGACCTTGAGCTTCAATCCGAAGAACATGCAGCCCATCGCCAAAGCGCTGCCCCACTGCCCCGCCCCGGTCTCAGTGGTGAGACGGGTGACGCCCTCCTTCTTGTTGTAGTACGCCTGGGCGACAGCGGTGTTGGGCTTGTGGCTCCCCGCGGCGCTGGTGCCTTCGTATTTGTAGAAAATGCGGGCCGGCGTATCCAGCGCTTTCTCCAATCTGTAAGCCCGGTGTAGATTGCTCGGTCTCCACATGCGATAAATTGCCTGTACCTCCTCTGGTATCTCGATATAGCGCTCCTGACTGACCTCTTGCATAATGAGCGCCATGGGGAACAGCCTTTTGAGGTCGTCAGGGGTCAGCGGCTTGCCCGTGCCGGGGTGCAGATGGGGTGGGAGGGGCTCAGGCAGGTCCGGCAGAATGTTGTACCAGGACGTGGGCATCTGCTTTTCCGTGAGCATAAATTTAGTCGTTTCCATTGTTATCTCCTTCATTTCAATAGTCTGGTTTCCGGATGGCCCTCAGTTTAGCATCAAATTCTCGGTCCCCGGCGGGACCAGTCCCATCGGTTTAACATTGTCTTCCTCCGTTCCCTATTTTACCAAATAAAAAACCCCCTGACCCCTCAAAGGGGCAGGAGGCTCAGGCTTCTGCGGTGCCACCCTTTTTGTCCCGACTTGTCGGGATATCTCTTTCCGGTACAGCCCCTGATACAATCAGGGACGATACCCCGGGGTGCGATAACGCTTCCCTCTGCGTCAAGACCTACTCATCCCGATTGCATCGGGATATTCGGCTTGCGGCTCCCAAGTCCATTCTGCCTCAGCGCTGGCGCCGGCTTCCACCTGACCCGGCTCTCTGTGCCTCGCTTGGAGACCTACTAGTCTTGTTCCCAGCCTTTAACGTATGGTTGTTTAGCTTAACATCACAATTGCCATTTTGTCAAGTGGTGTGCTATACTGTTAGACGGCTAATCGCCAGTATCTAGAAAAGGGGTGCTCAATTTGCCAGAGACAACTACGGGAACGGGGACAGCAACACCACCACCACCACCACTGACACCAACGTCAGGACCGACGACAATGAAACAGCTATTAGAGGCTGGGGCCCACTTCGGGCACCAGACCGGCCGCTGGCATCCGCGGATGAAGAACTACATCTTCACCAAGCGCAACGGCATTCATATAATCGACCTTGAGAAAACGGTCAGTCTGCTAGAGAAAGCCAGCAACTTCATCAAGCAGGTGGTAGCCCAAGGCGGCACCATCCTTTTCGTCGGCACCAAGAAGCAGGCACAGGAGTCCATCGCCGAAGAAGCCAAGCGCTGCGGGATGTTTTATGTCAATCAGCGCTGGCTGGGCGGCATGCTGACCAACTTCGCCACCATCCAGACACGTATCGACCACCTCGTCAGGATGGAAGACCAGCAGTCCAAAGGCGAGTTCGGCCGCATGGTCAAGAAAGAAATAATGAAGATAGCCGAGGAAATCGAGAAACTGAACCGGCAGATGGGCGGCTTCAAAGAGATGACCAGCCTGCCCAGCGCCCTCTTCATCGTCGACATCGTTAAAGAAAGCATCGCTCTTGCCGAAGCTAGGCGGATGAGCGTTCCGGTCATCGCCATGGTTGATACCAACTGCAACCCGGACGAGGTGGACTATCCCATCCCATCGAACGATGATGCCATCCGCGCCATCAAGCTGGCTTGCACCAAGATTGCCGATGCGGTTCTGGAAGGCAAATCCAGCCTGGCGGCAATGGCCAAGCACGCTGAAGATGCCGCCACTACGGCGGCTGCGGCCCAGACCCCGGCGCCCACCACCGAGCCGCTCATTTTTACGCCTGACCAGACAGCCTAATCACAGAGGAGAGACTTTGGACATCACGACCGAAATGATAAAAGAGTTCCGCAACAAGTGCGGCGCGGGCGTCATGGAATGCCGCAGTATCCTAATTGAGACCAGCGGCGATATCGATAAGGCGCTGAAGCTCCTGAAGGAAAGAGGCCTACTGCAGGCGGAAAAGAGAGCTGACCGAGTGACCCAGCAGGGACTGGTGGAAGCCTACGTCCACACCGGCGGGCGTATCGGCGCGATGATTGAAGTTAATTGCGAAACCGACTTCGCTGCCCGCACCGATGAGTTCAAAGAGCTTGCCCACAACTTGGCAATGCAGGTGGCGGCGCAGTCGCCCCGCTTCATCACCAAAGAAGACCTTCCCGAATCCGCCGATGCTGACCCCCAGGTAGTCTGCCTGCTTTCACAACCCTATATCAAAGACCCCACGAAGACCATCCGCGACGTCGTTGCTGAAGTTATCGCCAAGACGGGCGAGAACATCCGGGTAAGCCGGTTCGCTCGCTTCGAGCTGGGTGTCAAGGAAAGTGGTTGTAAAATATAAGCGTGTCCTGTTGAAGCTCAGCGGCGAGTCGCTCGGCGGTGACAGCGGCTCCGGTATTGATTTCCCCGCTCTCACCAAAATCGCCAAGCAAATCAAGCGCATCCGGGAGCTGGGCGTGAGCGTCGGCATCGTGGTGGGCGGCGGCAATATCTGGCGGGGCGCCAAAGCGGAGACCAACGGCATGGACCGTGCCACCGCCGACTACGCCGGCATGCTGGCCACCGTCATTAACGCTCTCGCCCTGCAGGACGTGCTGGAAAAAGAGGGCGTGAACACCCGCACCCAGTCCGCCATCGTCATCGCCCAGGTCGCCGAGCCTTACATCCGGCGCCGCGCCATCCGCCACATGGAGAAGGGGAGGGTGGTCATTTTCGCCGCCGGCACCGGCAATCCCTATATGACCACGGACACCGCCGCCGCGCTCCGGGCCATCGAAATCGGCGCGGATGTCCTCCTGATGTCCAAGAACAACGTCGATGGCGTCTATACCGCCGACCCGCGCAAAGACCCCAAGGCAAGAAAGCTATATAGGATTACCCACCTGAAAGCGCTCAATCGCCGCCTGGAAGTGATGGATGCCACCGCCCTGACCCTGTGCATGGAAAATCGTCTGCCCATCATCGTCTTCGACCTTATGGCTCCCCAGGGAATTGAAAAAGCGGTTAGCGGAAAGCCAGTTGGAACGTTAATATATAGCGGGTGAAGAAGATGGTTACGAACACATTGCTCAGCGTCGAAGAAAGAATGAAAGCCACCGTCGCCGGCCTGAAGAAGGAGCTAGCCACACTCCGGACGGGCCGCGCCACCCCGGCGCTCGTCGAACATATCAAGGTGGACTACGCCGGCGTGCCCACTCCACTCAACCAGCTCGCCAGCATCTCCGTGCCGGAAGCCAGACTGCTCGTCATCCACCCCTGGGACAAAAGCTCCATCACTGAAATCAGCAAAGCGATTCAGAAGTCCGAGCTAGGATTGAACCCAGCCAGCGATAGCAATGTCATCCGCATCGCCGTCCCCCCGCTCTCCGAAGAGCGCCGCCAGGAGATGACCAAGCTTGTCCGCAAGCGAGCCGAGGAAAGAAGAGTGTCCATACGCAACCTGCGCCACGAAGCGATGAACCGGCTCAAGGACCTGGAGAAGAATAAGGAAATCTCCCAGGACGACCAGAAGCGCGCCGAGACTCAGCTCCAGAAGCTCACCGATAGCTACATCGCCACCGTCGACCAGGTGGCTAAGGACAAAGAAACCGAGCTGATGGAAGTCTAGCTCCAGGCGCCAGAGAATAGGACGAGGTCTCACCGTGAAAGATATCAAGCATCTGCCGGTACATGTTGCCATCGTGCCTGACGGCAACGGGCGGTGGGCGGAGCAGCGGGGTCTGCCTCGACTCATGGGCCACCGCGCCGGCGTCAGGAAGATGCGCGCCATTTGCGAATACCTGGATGATTACGAGGTCAAGTGCGTCACCCTGTATGGCTTCTCCAGCGAGAACTGGGGCCGGCCCAAAGAAGAGATTGCCGGCCTGTTCAAGATTCTGAAAGAAAGAATCGAGAAAGATGTCCCCAAGCTCCACGAGCGCGGCGTCAAGGTGCGCCATATCGGCCGTCTCTACCAGCTGCCGGACTGGCTCCAGCAATCGGTCACCAGCGCGATGGAGCTGACAAAGGACAACACCGGGATGGTGCTCAACCTTGCCTTCAACTATGGGGGCAAGGTGGAAATCGTGGACGCTGTCCGCCGCATTGTCGCCGACCGCGTTCCGCCGGAGAAAATCGATGAGAAGCTGTTCAGCCGCTACCTGTACACGGCGGGACTTCCCGACGTCGACCTGCTTATCCGCACCGGCGATGAGCTCCGTCTGAGCAACTTCTTAATCTGGCAGACGGCCTACAGCGAGTACTATTTTACGGACGTCCTCTGGCCCAATTTCGGCAAGAAGGACATTGACAAAGCGCTCATTGCCTACAGCCAGCGAGAGCGGCGCTTCGGCGCGCTGTAACCGGCATGTTCAAGAAACGGCTCTTAACCGCACTGGTCGGCATACCCCTGGTAGTCGTCGCGGTGTGGTTCGATGAGCCACTCTCCTGGTTCACCGTTCTGGCCGTGGTCTGGGGTATTCTCGCCATCCTGGAGTTTTACCGGCTGGTCGCCACGTTCAAAGTGCCCCTCCTCACCCTCTTCGGCGTTATCTGGACCGCCCTTTTTATTCTCAGCCCCCACGTCAAATACGAGTTCACCGCCCCGATTCTGTTTACTTCCGGCGTGGTTGTCTCCCTTATCTGGCTGGTGCTGCGCTCCCAGCGCGACGGCGCTTTTGCCGGCTGGGTGTGGACGATGGGCGGCGTCCTCTACCTGGGGTGGCTGCTGAGCTACATGGTGGCGCTGAGGCTGGAGGGCGGGCCGGGCTGGGTGCTCTTCGCCATCTTCACCACGTTTGGCTCAGACACGACGGCGTATTTCATCGGACGGGCTTTGGGCAAACATCCCCTCGCCCCCCACATCAGCCCCCACAAGACCTGGGAGGGGGCGGCGGCGGGAGCCACCGGCGCCGTTCTGGTCAGCCTGCTTTTCATCCTGCCGACACCCGTCCAGCTGCCCCTGGTCTACTGGCAGGCGATGGTTATCGGCCTGCTGGTCAGCGTGCTGGGACAGTTCGGCGACCTGGCCAAGTCCATTTTGAAGCGCAATGTGGGGGTGAAAGAGTCGGGAGACTTACTACCCGGGCACGGCGGCGTCCTCGACCGGACGGACAGCATTGTCTTTGCCGGGGTGGTGGTCTATTACGCTTTCCTGATATTAGAAAGCTTCTGATTTGGCGATGACCTCACCCCTTAATCCCCTCTCCTTGAAAGGAGAGGGGAAGAAAAGAAAGAGGGGTTGTGACCCCTCTTAAACGCCCCAGCTTCATTTTGTTCAGTTCAGTCAGGTTCGGCCACGGCCCAATGTCATTGCGAGTCCCGATGTCCCGATTAGTGAGCGATTTCATCGCCATCCCGATGTCAATCGGGACATACGGGACTCCGATAAAATCGGAGGAATCGGGACGTGGCAATCTCAATCAATAGGGAATAATCTATAGAGATTGCTTTGTTTCGCTCGCAATGATAATCGGGGTCACTTTGCTATGGTTTCTGCTAGTCGGTCAGCCCCAGTCCCCTATAGAAAGACTGACTTAGACAATCGGATTTCTCCCCATACACCCCCAAAAGACGGGGCGTCTAAGAGGGGCGTAAGTCCCCTCTTCCTAATTTTCCCCCTTCCCCGCACCGATTTCCTCTTTTCCCGACCCGGGGAAGGGTTCAGTTCTGGTGACATCACTGGAACCACCCTGAAGGGGATACAGGGGATAGGGCACACCGAGTCCTCAGGTTGACGCTCCGCCAGGCTTATGATACCATTAGCACGTCAGCCCGTAGAGAGCTGAATTTTTATTATCTTGATGTTCTCGCGCTTCCGCCCGCCAGGTACAGCATGTCAGTAGAGCAAGAGTTAGCCCGTTTTTCCCCCGATAAAGACACTTTGCTTACCGTCGGTGTCTT
>JBGOXU010000027.1:0-9272 GCA_041479305.1 Dehalococcoidia bacterium | reverse complement strand
CAAAGTCGCCGGCGTCCACAACAGCCCCATCGCCATATCCGTCCCGGCCAAGAGCCACCGCCCGCTCACCCTGGATATGGCCACGAGCGTGGTGGCGGGGGGCAAGCTCTGGCTGGCCGTCGACCGCGGCATGCCCATCCCTCTCGGCTGGGCGCTGGACAAAGACGGCAATCCCACCACTGACCCCAAGAAATACGCCACCCTCCTGCCGATGGGCGGGGCGAAGGGGTCAGGCCTGGCGATGATGTTTGAATGTCTCACCGGCGTGATGGCGGGCAATCCCCAGCTCGAGCCGAGCCTGCTCGGACGGGCGAAGGAAGTGGAAGCCAAGTCCGATGTCAAGTGGGAGAGACCGGGACTGGTGCCCCGCCACGTCCAGAACAGCGTCGTCGCCATCATCGATATCGCCAACTTCACCGATGTCGAGGATTACAAGGGGCATATCGATAACCTGGTCGATGGCATCAAGGCTCTGCCCAAAGCCGAGGGCTTCAAAGAAATCTTCGTTCCCGGCGAGCCGGAGGAAAGAACGTATCTGGAGCGCGTCAAGAGCGGCATCCCCCTCCCCGAGGGCACTATCCGCAACCTGCGCGGCATTGCCCAGAAATTCAGCCTCCAGCTACCCGCCGGACTGTGAAAAGAAGATAGCAGAGATTTGACAAAAGGAGGTGATGAGATAGGCTAATAGAACGACGTCTTTCACTTTTTGAATTTGATTCAGGAGGATAAATAATGAAAAGGTTTTTGTTTCTAGCATTATCCCTGGTCATGATTATCAGTATAGCGGTCATTGGCTGCGGCAAGCCGGCGCCCGCCCCAACCCCGGCGCCTGCACCAGCCCCGGCACCAGCGCCTGCTCCTGCGCCAGCGCCGGCTCCGACTCCAGTTCCAGCACCGAAACCGACCCCTGCGCCGACACCAGCGCCAGCCCAGCCTGCTCAGGTATTCAAGTTCGTCGCCCAGTGCCAGACCGCGGCAGGCGATACTCAGAATGAGTGGCAGCATAAGCTAGTCAATAATATCAACGCCATGAGCAACGGGCGCATCAATATTGACCTGAAAGATGGCGGCGCCATTAGCCCCATGGGCAAAGAAATTGATGGTATTATTGCCGGCACGCTTGACTTCGCCATGACACCCTATGCCTTTACCAACCACCTATTCAAGGCCGCCGAGGTCTTCGCGGTGCTTGCCGCGGGCCTAACACCTCACCAGCTTATGTCCTGGTATCTGGCCGGCGGCGGTGACGAGCTGGCCAAGAAGATGTATGCCACGGTTGGCGTTCAGCACATCGCGACGTATGGTATTCTGACCTCGGAAATCTGGGCACATAGTAACAAGGAGCTCAAATCCCTGGCCGATATCAAGGGCCTCAAGATGCGCTGCGCCGGCGCCCAGGGTGAAATCCTGAAGCAGATGGGCGCGGCTGTGGTCTTCATGCCCGGTGGTGAACTCTATGAAGCGGCGAAGAGAGGCACCATTGACGCCTTCGAGTACGACTCGGCAACACCCAACTGGAAGATGGGCTTCCAGGAAGTCGCCAAGTTCCTCTACCTCGGCGCTAACCGCGCTCCAGCGGCAAACG
The DNA here is from genome assembly GCA_041479305.1 of Dehalococcoidia bacterium. Classification (GTDB taxonomy): domain Bacteria; phylum Chloroflexota; class Dehalococcoidia; order Dehalococcoidales; family RBG-16-60-22; genus JBGOXU01. Next base: position 7,687 of record JBGOXU010000027.1, on the reverse strand, counting down.
GCTTCATGATGGCTACACCCAAAGCCTGGAATTCTCTGCCGGATAACCTGAAGTTGCTTATCGTTGAAGCCAACTACGCCAACGCGGCGCAGTACCTGGCTTTCCTGATTTCCCAGGACGCCATCAACCTGCAGAAGTTCAAGGACTACGGCACCAAGGTAGCCCCCATTCCCGCCGACATCGATGCGGAACTGCTCAAACTGGCACCGGTTTACTACCAGTCCATCGCCGCCCAAGACCCGGTGTACAAAGAGGTCTACGAGTCCACCCTGAAGTGGAAGAAAATCTGCGAAGAACAGGGCTACCGATAGTCCCGGTTTAGCCACCAATTCCCCGCCCCGGGGCGACTCGGGGCGGGGACAAACTACCTTGCGGGCCGCAAGTACGGAAGGTGAGTCATGAGAACAGTCTTCAAGGTGGTCGACCAGATAAACGAATGGGTGGGCGGCAAGATAATGCACTGGCTCTGCGCCGTCCTAGTCCTAGTCCTAACCTTTGAGGTTACAGCCCGCTATGTTTTCAACTCCCCGACAATGTGGGCAAACCAGTTCAGCATCATGCTGCTGGGGGCTATCGTGGCGCTGGGGTGGGGCTACGTCCACTACCACCGCGAGCATGTCCGCGTCGATATTTTCTACGCCAGCTATTCACCTAAAGTAAAAGCCATCACGGATGTCATCGGCTTTGTTTTGCTGTTTTTCCCGCTTTTCCTGGCGCTGACCTATGAAGCCTGGCGGGAGATGCTATATTCTTACAAACAACACGAGGTTATGACCGAGACTTACTGGTTCCCACCCGTCGGGCCCAGCCGAACCGCCCTGTTCATCGGGTTAGCGCTTATTCTCGTAGAAGGCATCGTCCAGTTCATCAGAGACCTCTATTTCCTGATAAGGAGCAATCCCTATGATAGACCTTGACCCGGGTATTATCACTGCCCTGCTCTTCGGTGGTGTCTTGCTTGGCGTCTTCATCGGCTTGCCCATTGCCTTCGTCGTTGGCGGGGTGGCGCTAATTGTGGGATACTTGGTCTTTGGCGGAGCCGTCATTCCAGTGCTGTACCAGAGGCTGTTTTCGCTCCTCCACAATTACACCCTTGTAGCTGTTCCGCTGTTCATCTTTATGGGTATTATGCTGGAACACTCCGGCATTGCCGATTCGATGTTTGATGTCCTGTATATGTGGCTGGGTGGGGTGAGGGGAGGACTGGCGATTGTAACGGTACTTGTAGGCACAATTCTCGCCGCGTGTGTTGCTATCATCGGGGCTTCAATCAGTATGCTCGCGCTAACGGCTCTCCCGCCGATGATTAAACGAGGCTACGACAAAGGCTTGGCCAGCGGCGTGGTAGTTGCCTCCGGCTGTCTGGGTATTCTCATTCCGCCCAGCATCATGCTGGTCATCTACGGGCCAATGGCGGGCATCTCGGTGGGTAAGCTGTTCATGGGTGCTTTCTTCCCCGGATTCCTGCTCTCCGGTCTATACATGTTCTACATCGCCGTTGCCTGTTACCTTAAGCCCAGTTTGGGCCCACAGGCGGCACCCGAGGAGAGAGCCAAAGTCACGATGAGGACTAAGCTCCTTCTCCTGCTCAAGTCCATCTTCCCGCCGGCCATCGTCATACTATCTGTGCTGGGCGTCATATTCTTCGGCATTGCCCCACCCACCGAAGCCGCCGCTATCGGCGCTGCGGTAGCGACACTGCTGGCCATAGCCTACCGTGGTTTCACGTGGAAGGTCCTTATGAAGACCACTGTCGCCACTTTTCGCCTGACGAGCATGATTTTGCTCATCGGTGGCCTTTCCTTTGCCTTCGTAGGGGTCTTCATACGGGCTGGTTGCGACCGTGTGGTCTCTGATGCCATTCTGGCCGCCCCGGGTGGTGCCTGGGGCGCCTTCTTCATCATCCAGCTAATCGTTTTCATTCTGGGCTTTTTCATCGATTGGATTGGCATATTGTTCATTATGATTCCTGTAGTTTCTCCGGTGGTGGCTAAAATGGGCTTTGACCCGCTGTGGTTCGGCCTGATGATATGCATCAACCTGCAGACCGCTTTCATGACGCCGCCGCTGGCACAGGGCATCTTCTTCCTGCGCGGCGCCGCCCCACCCGAACTGGACATCAAGATGAACGACATTATCCGTGGTTGCTGGCCGTTCATCTTTCTGGTGCTTGTCGGGCTGTTCCTGTGTGCCGCTTTCCCCGAGATTATCACCTGGCTACCGGCTAAGATGATAAGATAAGCAGTTACTATTGAGAGTGAGGTATTGTTATGGTCACTGGCGGTCTCCTGATGGTGGCGCCGGAGGCGCTCAAGAAGTTCGCCCAGGATATATTCACCGGGGCCGGTCTGCCGCCTAAAGACGCTGACGCTGTCGCCTCGGTGATGCTCTGGGCAAACCTGCGCGGGGTCGATTCCCACGGCGTCCAGCTTATCCCGTGGTACGTTCAGGCAATCGACATCGGCCACATGAAGACCAAGCCCAACATCAGGGTGGAAAAGGAGACTCCCGCCACCCTGCTCATCGAAGCGGACCACGCCTTCGGTGCCGTGGTTACCATCTGGGCGATGAAGAAAGTGATGGAGAAAGCCAGGAAGACTGGCATCGGCTGGGCGTTCATCCGCAACAATAACCATCAGGGCGCGATGGGCTACTACTCGATGATGGCGGCGGAAAAAGATATGGCCGGCATCGCCTCGGTGTCCAGCCTGGTGAACATGGTGCCCTACGGCGCCAAAGCAATGGGCATCTCGAATAGTCCGATTGCTTTCTCGGTCCCCGCCAAAACCCACCGCCCGCTGACGCTCGATATGGCGACGAGCGTTGCCGCCGCTTCCAAAATCATGCTGGCAAAGGACAAGGGCATCTCCATCCCCGTCGAGTGGGCGCTCGATGGAAACGGCAAACCCACCACCGACCCGAACAAGGCGGCGATGCTGCTGCCCTTCGGCGGGGTGAAGGGGTCAGGCTTGTCCATAATGCTGGAGTGCCTCATCAGCATTATGATAAATAACCCCCGACTGGAGGACATACTGCAGGGCAAGAAACCACCCCTCGGCCTCAAGCCGTTCACTCCGGAAACCATTCCCCTCCATCTGCAAAACAGCTTCGTGGCCGCCATCGATATCGCCACGTTCACCGATGTCGAAGAGTACAAAATGCACATCGATGCGATGATTGACGGCATCAAAGCCCTGCCCAAAGCGGAAGGCGTCAAAGAGATTCTGGTGCCCGGCGAGCCGGAAGAAAAGAATATGGCGCAACGCCTCAAGACCGGCATTCCGATGCCGGAGAAAGTCGCCGCCAATCTCAAGAAGGTTGCCGACCGGCTGGGTGTCAAGATGCCGCCGGGAATGTAAGGCGGGAGCGGATAATGAAGTCTTTACGCAAGGACCAGTGCGTTCTCGAATATAATCCGGCCTACCCACCCGCGCTCAAGGTTGCCTCCGGCGAGACCTTCCAACTGGAGACGCCGAGCATCCTGACCTATATAGCTGACTTCCCGCACAAGGTGACCGTGCCGGTGACGGGACCGGTGTTCGTGGAGGGCGCTCACCCCGGCGCCGTGCTCAAGACCGACGTCGTCAAAATCGACCTGAACGCCGGGGAGGGGGTCATCGTTGCCATCCCGGGCAAAGGCGCCTTTGGCGATAGAATACTGAAGCCGGAGTATAAGGTCGTCCGCTACGACAAGAAGTATGCCCACTTCAGCGAAAGCATCAAGTTACCCCTCCGCCCGATGGTAGGGAAAATCGGCGTCGCCCCTCTTGACCGGGGCATCAACTGCAACACTCCCGGACCCCACGGCGGCAATATGGACATCACCGATATTACTGACGGCGCTTCCGTCTATTTCCCGGTCTTTATCGAGGGCGCGCTGTTTGCCGCCGGCGATGTCCACGCCGTAATGGCCGATGGCGAAAGCGAAGTCTCGGCGGTGGAGACGGAGTCCGTCTTGACCTTGCGCTGTGAAGTGGTAACAAATCTCAAATTGACCCATCCGCTCGTGGTGAACAAAAATGATATAATGACTGTCGGCGAGGGCAAGAACCTGGAGGAAGCCTATCACATCGCCCTCGACGATATGGTGGCAATGCTGAGGAAAGACCTCGACCTGAGCTTCGTCGACGCCACGATGCTGGCTAGCCAGGCCGCCGATATCCAGGTCAACCAGATTGTCAATCCGCTCGTCGGGGTCAGAGTAACGTTCCCCAGAGCGCTCCTGCCCTCGAATAGTATGTTTAGTCGAAAGAAATAGGAGGAGAGAATGGCACTGAATGTAACCCTGGAGTTCAAAAAGCGATTGCAGAAAGGCGGGATTGCCTACGGGCAGACCATCGGTCCCGGGAATGACCCGGAAAAGACGGTGAAGGCGCTCAAAGACTTCGGCTTTCACTTCATCATGATGGAGAACGAGCACAGCCTGTTGGACAAAGAGACCATCTACAAGTTCATCCGCGCCGCCCGCGAGTACGAGTTGCCCATCTGGCTGAGGCCGGAGGAGAACAGCGCCAACTTCCGCTGTTTCCTCGATGCCGGCGTCAACTGCCTGATGCTGCCCCAGACCGACACCGCCGAGGCAGCCGCCGCGGCCGTCAGCAAAGCGTATTTCCCACCCATCGGCAACAGAGGGTCGGGTATCGGCCTGAGTCCCTACCTGATGGACGGGCAGAACCCGGACCAGATGCCGCTGAAGGAAGTCCTGGAATATATCAACAACAATACGGCGCTCTTCCCGCAGACGGAGACACTGAGGTCAATCGGCAATCTCCAGCGCATCCTCAGTATTGACGGCATTACCGGCACGATGGTCGGCACTAACGACCTGGTGATTGACATCGGCGATATCCCGCCCAAGGCGCTGCGCGGCGAGCTGGTGGCAACGCCATTCATTGAGGGAAAGCTGAGGGAAATCGCCCGCATCTGCAAAGCCACCGGCAAGGCCGCCGGCATTGGCGGCTTCGGCGTCAAGGGCCTCTCCAGGTGGGCGAAAGAAGGCTACCAGCTATTCAGCATCGGCTATGTTCTTGACGGCAACGTGGACAAGCTGAAACCGAAAATCGACGAGATGAAGGAGCTGGTCGCCAGGGTAATGGGCAAGTAGCTACAGCCCGATGGCACAGCCATCCTTGCGGGGGTCAGAGCCGGCGATGTAAGCGCCATTCTCCGGACTGAGCATTATGACCTGTCCCCCGCCGAACTGCTGGGAATAGGGGTCATCCAAGGTGACAACCGGGTGGCCCCTTTTCTTTAGCCCAACTATCGCCTCGGCCGGAATCCCCGGCTCAAAGGCGCAGCCCCGCCCCGGATAGTAGCGGAACCGCGGGGCGTCCAGCGCCGTCTGCACCCCCATCCCGAAGTCGATGAGATTGGCTAGTAACTGCACGTGTCCCTGCGGCTGTTGAAAACCGCCCATCACCCCGAAGGTATACAGCAACTTCCCATCTTTGAAGACCATCCCCGGAATGATGGTGTGGTAGGGGCGCTTGTGCGGGGCGATGACGTTACGGTGGCCCACCTCGAGGGAGAAAAGCCCGCCGCGATTCTGCAGGCAGATGCCCGCCCCCTCGACAACGACGCCCGACCCAAAGGCATTGTACAGGCTGTTGATGAAGGAGACGCTGTTACCTTCACTGTCGATTGTGGCGAGGTAGACGGTATCGCCGTCTTCGGGCACGCCTGCCGTGGGCGCTGAGATTGCCCTGTCCGGACTGATGAGCGCCCTCCTTTTCTCGGCATAAACCCGGGAGAGTAACCCTTTGACCGGAACATCGGCAAAGTCCGGGTCGGCAATGTACCGGTCGCCATCGGCAAAAGCCAGCTTGATGGCTTCCGCCAGGAGGTGCAAATACCCGGCGGAATTATGCCCCAGAGAACGGAGGTCATAGCCTTCCAGGATGTTCAGGGCGAGCAGGGCAATCAGACCCTGCCCGTTGGGCGGGCACTCGCAGATGTCGTAGCCGCGGTAGTTGACGCTGATGGGTTTCACCCACGTCGATTTGTGGTCTTTCAGGTCGCGTTTGGTGAACAAGCCGCCCAGAGACTCGGAACCGGCGATGATGAGGTCAGCGATGTCGCCCTCGTAGAAGGCGTCACGTCCCTCCTCGCCGATTACCCCCAGGGTTTGCGCCAGATTGGGCTGGAAGAAGATTTCACCAACCTCCGGCGCTCGGCCTTTGGGGAGGTAGGTACGGACAGCGGCCGGGTTCTGACGGAGTTTCTCCGAGTGCACATGCCACGAGTGGCTGATGACCTCGGTGACGGGAAAGCCTTCCTCGGCCAGTCGAATGGCCGGAGCCAGCACTTCTTTCAGAGTCATCGTCCCGTAAGCCTCCAGTAAGGTGCACCAGCCGTCCAGCGTCCCCGGCACGGTGACAGAGTGGATGCCCACCTGCGGCATCGTCTTGTAGCCCAGCTTCTGCATTGCTTCCAGAGTCGCCGCGTAGGGCGACCGGCCGCTGGCATTGAGTGCCTTCAGTTCCCTCGTTTTAGCAAGATAGATGAGGGCAAAGGCGTCCCCACCCAACCCGGTCGACATCGGCTCGACGACATTGAGAGCGGCGGCCGTGGCAATGGCGGCATCGATGGCATTGCCCCCCTGCTGGAGCATGCTGATGCCGGCCTGGGCGGCGAGGGGCTGGCTCGTCGCCACGATGCCTCGTCGGCTCATCACCGCGGAACGGCGGGACGGAAAGCAGTAATTCATTTCAAGACTCCTCGGGCAGACTCAATCGGTCTATTCTCGTTTCAGTGAATTGTATTTGTCAAGCCATTTGCGATAAAATGCCGTCGTAACACCGAAAGGAGGACTGATGAAGACCTACCGCAATGTGCTCATCACGGGCGCCTGCGTCAACGTGTCCGGCGGGCAGGTGATGGGATAACCTCCTTTGTCATTGCGAGGAGTCCCGATGAAATCGAGACGACGAAGCAATCTCAACAAATCAAAAACCAAAAAGGAGACTGCAATGTTACTCAAAAACAAGGTCGCTATTGTTACCGGCGGCGGTCGAGGGCTGGGCAAAGCCATCGCTCTGACGCTGGCCCAAGAGGGCGCGGATGTCGCCGTCTTTGACATCAGTCAGGCCACTGTCGCGGAGACCGCGAAAGAGATAACGAAAATGGGCCGGAAAGCCCTCGCCGTTCAGACCGATGTCTCCAGAAGCGCCGAAGTCGATAAGTCCGTCCAGCAAGTGCTCGACGCCTGGGGGAGGGTCGATATCCTGGTGAACAACGCCGCTCTCGTGCCCAAGACGCTGAACGCCAACCTCGAAACGTGGAACCCCTTCCTGGAAATGTCCGATGAAGAGTGGGCAAAGCAGATTGGCGTGAACCTGAGTGGCGTGTTCTACGGCATGCGCGCCGCTAGCCGGCCGATGATTGCGCAAGGCTCAGGCCGGATTATCACGATTGGCTCGATTGTCGGCATCAACGGCGGGCTGTTCGTCACGCCGTCCTACTCGGCGGCGAAATCGGGGCTAATCGGGATGACCAAGCTGGCGGCGCGCTGGCTGGGCAAGTACGGCATCAGCGTCAACGTCGTCAATCCGGGACCGGTCGAGACGGAAGGCGCCGTCTACGGCCAGGACCAGCTCGATGCCTTCGCCCGGGTCATCCCGCTGAAACGCCAGAATGTCGGCACCGTGCTCGGCTTGCCGCAGGATATGGCCAACGCCGTCCTGTTCCT
>JBGOXU010000026.1:0-9378 GCA_041479305.1 Dehalococcoidia bacterium | reverse complement strand
TGCCCGGGTTGGAGTTCCTCGGCTTTATCCCGTACGACCAGGCCATCGTCGATGCCGACCTGGCGAGCAAACCGGTCATCACCGCCAGCCAGAAGATCGTCAGCGAGGTCAAGAAAATTTTCAACAAGCTGGTGCCCGTTACCCAGAAGTCGAAACAGAGTTGACATAGCAAAAATAAAGAAGGAGGTTGGTGTGCCCTACGACGCAGTCAAGATGAAGGAGTGGCAGATTGCCGAGGCCGCTGAGGCAAAGATGCCCACCCCGGAAGAATGGCGGGAAAAGCTGAAGCTCCAGAAAGACGAGCTACTCCCCTACGGCCGGATTTCCAAGCTCGACTTCCTGAAGATTTACGAGCGCATGAAGAACAAACCGGACGGCAAGTACGTCGAGGTGACCGCCATCACCCCCACGCCGTTGGGCGAAGGCAAGACCACCACCACGATGGGCGTCATCGAGGGACTGGGAAAGCGGGGCAAGAACGTAGGCGGCTGCATCCGCCAGCCTTCCGGCGGACCGACGATGAACATTAAAGGCACCGCCGCCGGCGGCGGCAACGCCCTGCTCATTCCCATGACCGAGTTCTCGATGGGCCTTACCGGCGATATTAACGATATTATGAATGCCCACAACCTGGCAATGGTCGCCCTCCAGGCCAGACTCCAGCACGAGCGCAATTACGATGACGACCAGCTGGCGCGCCTCTCCCGGATGCGCCGCCTGGACATCGACCCCACCCGGATTGAGATGGGCTGGGTTTTGGACTTTTGCGCCCAGAGCCTGCGCAATATCGTTATCGGACTCGGCGGCAAGGCGGACGGCTTCCTGATGCAGTCCAGGTTCAGCATCGCCGTCAGCTCCGAGCTAATGGCAATCCTATCCATTGTCAATGACCTGGCCGATATGCGCAAGAGACTGGGCGAAATCACCGTCGCCTACGACAAGAAGGGCAAACCGGTAACTACGGACGACCTCGAGGTCGGCGGGGCAATGACCGCCTGGATGCGGAATACCATCAACCCCACCCTCTGCTGCACCGTCGAGTACCAGCCGGTGATGGTGCACGCCGGGCCATTCGCCAACATTGCCGTGGGGCAGTCCTCCATTATCGCCGATAAGCTCGGCCTGAAGATGTTCGACTACCACGTTACCGAGAGCGGTTTCGCCGCCGATATCGGCTTTGAGAAGTTCTGGAACGTGAAGTGCCGTTACAGCGGCCTCAAGCCGAACGTGTCTATACTGGTCGCCAGTATCCGCGCCCTCAAGATGCACGGCGGCGGGCCCAAGGTCGTCCCCGGAGTCCCGCTTCCCGATGATTATACCAAGGAAAACCTGAAGACATTAGAGAAAGGCCTGCCTAACCTTCTGCATCACATTAACACCATCAAGACTGCCGGCATCAATCCTGTAGTCTGCATTAACTCCTTCCCCACTGACACGCCGGCTGAGGTAGCCATGGTCAAGAAAGCGGCGGAAGCCGCTGGCGCCCGTTGTGCCGTCTCTCAGCACTGGGCCAAAGGAGGAGAAGGCGCTCTGGAACTGGCCGACGCCGTCATTGACGCCTGCAACGACAAGACCAACTTCCAGTTCCTCTACCCGAAGGAGACCAAACTGCGCCAGCGCGTCGAGAAAGTCGCCAAGGTGGTCTACGGCGCTGACGGCGTCTCCTGGAGCCCTGAGGCAGAGGCTAAAGCTAAAGCCTTCGAGGCCGACCCCAGGTTCGATGAGTTCGCCACGATGATGGTCAAGACTCACCTCAGCCTGACCCACGAGCCTTCCTTGAAGGGCGTGCCCAAGGGCTGGACCCTGCCCGTCCGGGACGTCCTGGTCTACTCCGGCGCCAAGTTCCTCTGTCCCGTGGCGGGCACCATCAGCCTGATGCCAGGCACTTCTTCCGACCCTGCCTTCCGCAGAGTGGACGTGGACGTCAAGACCGGGAAGGTCAGAGGTTTGCACGACGTAGACTAAGAAGTCAAGTACGAGAGGTTAGATGGCAAGGAATTTGCCCGAGAAGAAGTTAAAGGTCCACTTCGAGCCGGACAATATTGATATCTTCGTCGCTCCGGGCGAGAACCTGCTCGACGTCGCCCGGGCGGCGGGGGCGCGCATCTATGCCTCCTGCGGGGGCCAGGGCACCTGCGGCACCTGCAAAATGGTCATTGAGAAAGGCGAAGTTGAGACTACGCGCACCCGCCGCGTCTCCGACGAAGAGTTCGCCAAAGGCGTCCGGCAGGCCTGCCAGAGCCAGGTGCTCACCGATTTGTCCGTCTACATACCGGTCGAGTCGCGGCTGGAGAAGGCCGTCCTCGCTCACGAGAGGAAGGTCGCCGCCGAGACCGTAGCCACCGGCTGGCGGTATAAGCCGCCCCTCACCAAGTGCTACGTGGAGCTGCCGCCCCCTACTCTCGAAGACCAGGCGAGCGACCTCTCCCGCCTCCTGCGCGGTCTGAAACAGCAATGTCATCTTAGCAACGTCGGCGTGGACTTTGACGTGGTTAAGGACCTGGCAAGCACTATGCGCAAGAAGGACTGGAAAGTCACCGTGACCACACTGACCAGGGCGGCCAAAACTAAGGACGAGAGCCGCCGTCCCACCGTCATCAGAGTCGAACCGGGGAACACCACCCAGAAGCACTACTCTCTGGCGTTCGATATCGGCACGACCACGGTCTGCGGTCAGCTCCTCGACCTCAACCGCGGCACGGTTATCGCCTCGAACCTGATGTACAATGGCCAGATTAAGTACGGCGCCGATGTCATCTCCCGCATCAACCACTCGCAAAAGCCGAACGGCCTGAAACAACTGCAAACGGCCGTCGTTGACACCATCAACCACGTCATCGACGAGTTGCTGAAACAGGGCGGCGTCAATGTCCGGCACATCGGGCACGTGATGCTCGCCGGCAACACGACGATGACCGAAATACTCCTGGGGATTAACCCCCAGTACATCCGCCTCGCCCCCTACACGCCCGTGGCCAACTTCTTCCCGCCGGTGGAAGCGCGGTCGCTGGGGATTAAGGTCCCCAGAAAGGCTTACCTCTTCACCTTCCCCGATGTGTCCAGCTGGGTGGGTGGCGATATCGTCTCTGGAGCGATTGGCTGCGGGATGCACCAGCGCAAGGCGCTCACCCTGTTCATCGATATCGGCACCAACGGGGAAATCGTCATCGGCAACTCGGACTGGATGGTCACGGCGTCCTGCTCGGCAGGTCCGGCCTTTGAAGGCGGCGGCATCCGGCACGGTATTATCGCCACCGAGGGCGCCATCCAGGATTTCACCATCGACGCTAGGACCTTCGAACCCAAAATCGGCACCATCCGTGGCGCCAAGCCCAAGGGCATCTGCGGCTCAGGTTTAATCAACACCGTCGCCGAATTGCTCGAAGCCGGAGTCATCGGCCAGAACGGCAAGTTCAATCGCGACCTGCCGACCAAGAGAGTCCGCCCCAGCGAGGACGGCTACGAGTACGTTATCGCCTGGGCGCCAGAGACCCAGATTGGCCGGGACATCGTCATCACCGAGGTGGACATCGATAATATGATGCGCGCCAAGGCAGCGATGTACGCCGGCTACCTGACGCTGAGCAAGAGCGTGGGTATGGACTGCTGCGCCAACCTGGAACAGGTGATTATCGCCGGCGCCTTCGGCAGCAGCCTGAACATCGAAAAGTCCATCAGCATCGGCCTCCTGCCCGACCTGCCCCGGGAACGTTTCACCTTCATCGGCAACGGCTCGCTGATGGGCGCCCGCCTCACCTCCTTCTCCACCGACCTCCTTGACGACGCCCGCAGAGTCGCTATGATGATGACCAACATCGAGCTGAGTGAAAACGTCGATTTTATGAACAATTTCATCGCCGCCTTATTCCTGCCCCACACTAATACCAACGAGTTCCCCAACGTAATAAAAAAGCTGGCGGCAAGAAAGCAAGGGATAACGATTTGAGCCGAACTATCGCGGTGGCCGGCAAGGGTGGTAGCGGCAAGACCACTATCACCAGCCTGGTCATCCGCTATCTCCTGAAGAACAACTTGGCGCCAATTCTGGCCGTGGACGCCGACCCGAATGCCAATCTCGGGGAGAGCCTGGGCATCGGCTTCGGCAAGACAGTTGGTTCCATCATCGCCACCTTCAACGAAGAGAAAATCAACATTCCGCCCGGGATGACCAAAGAAGCCTATCTTGAAGTCAAGCTGAACGATGTCATCGTGGAGAGCAAAGGGCTGGATTTGGTGACGATGGGGCGGGGCGAGGGCCCCAAATGCTACTGCTACCCCAACCTCCTCCTCCGCAAATTCATGGACAGGCTGGCCGACAACTACGCCTACATGGTGCTGGACAACGAGGCGGGAATGGAGCACCTCAGCCGCCGTACCACGCAAAACGTGGACGAACTGCTCCTCATTTCCAATCACTCGGTGAAAGGCGTCCGCACCATCGCCCGCCTGCGCGACCTGGTCAGAGAGCTTCAGGTGGTGGTCAAACGCCAGTCGGTCGTCATCAATATGGTGCCGGAAAAGCTCGACCCCCTCGTCAGCGAGGAGTTATCAAAACTGGGGCTGGAACCAGCCGCCATCGTCCCGCTGGATGAAAAAGTGTATGAGTCCGACCTCAAACAGAGACCGCTTCTCGAAATGCCCGATGATGCCAGGTCGGTGAAGGCAATCGATGACCTTATGACCGGACTGCTCAAGACGGAGAAAGCCCCGACATGATACAAGCGTACCAAATAATGATGAATGATTTGTCATTGCGAGGAGCACATTCGCTTCGCTCAGTGTAAACTAAGTGACGAAGCAATCCGTCCCAGGCCGGGAGCTACGGATTGTTTCGTCCTTCTGCCGAAGGACTCGCAATGAAAGGTGTGTTTTGTTTTAAGGCGTATCAAGGTTTAACGCGTTCGTATTAGTAAACAAGGAGTAAACTATGACCGCACAGATTATCAGTGGTACCGAAATCGCCAGGCAAATCCGCGAAGAATTGAAAGTGGAAATCGCCGACCTCAAGGCGAAGTATAACCTGGTGCCAGGTCTGGCCACCGTGCTCGTTGGGGAGGACCCCGCCTCCCAGGTCTACGTCGGCCAGAAGGAAAAGGCGTCTCTTGCCCTGGGCATCTACTCGGAGCGGCACGATATCCCGGTCAAGACCACTCAGTCGGAGCTTTTGGCGCTGGTCGACAAGCTGAACAAGTCGCCCAAGATTCACGGCATCCTGGTCCAGCTTCCTCTCCCCAAACACCTCAACGAAACCGAAGTCCTCTACGCCATCGACCCCCGGAAGGACGTAGATGGATTTCACCCGATAAATCTTGGTAAACTAATGATAGGAGAACCTGATTATATCCCCTGCACCCCCCACGGTATCCAGCAGCTTCTGGTGCGGTCCGGGGTGCAGATTGACGGGGCGGAGGTGGTGGTGGTGGGCAGGAGCAATATCGTCGGCAAGCCCATCGCCAATATCCTGCTGCAGAAGAAGCCGGGGGCAAATGCCACGGTGACGATTTGCCATACCGGCACGCGCGATATGGCGTTTCACACGCGGCGTGCTGACATTTTGATTGTCGCCGCCGGCCGACCCAAAGCCATCACCGCCGATATGGTCAAGGAAGGCGTGGTGGTCATCGATGTGGGCACGAACCAGATTGGCACAACGCCTGACGGCAAAAGAATCCTCGTCGGCGACGTTGATTTTGAAGGCGTTAAGGAAAAGGCAAAAGCTATCACGCCGGTGCCGGGCGGGGTCGGCCCGATGACCATCACGATGTTGATGTTGAATACGGTACGGGCGGCCAAAATAGCCGCCGGAATTGCCTGAAAACGATACTTGGAGGTGGACTATGGGACAGGTTGAGGAGAAGAGCGCCCCAGGTCGGGAAAAAGTAGAGGTGCTGGGCGCAACTTACGAACCGGGTAAGCCTGAGGCTAAGACCGAGGGCCGGTGGCGCCAGAAAATCGGGAGCCGTCAAGATAAGCTCAAGTACCTGCAGACGGCGGAGCGCTACTGGTATGCCAAAGAAGGCTTCGGGAGCGAAAAAAGGAAGAATCCGGCCTAGGGAAAGGAGGCAAAATGGCTCTGGAGATTCCCAGGACTACCTATACCGGCAAAATCAAAGAGGTGAAGCTGGGCAAGGGCGACAAGACGGTCACCGTGGGTGGAGAGACCTGCTACCCTTTCTACCTTTTTGAAGGCAAGATGCCCAATTTGCCCCGCATCGCCATGGAAGTCTATGACGCGCCGCCTGACGACTGGGCCCCCGCCGCCATTGAACCCTTCGCTGACGTGGCAAAAGACCCCATCGCCTGGGCGCAGAAGTGCATCAAAGACTACGGCGCGGAGATGATTTGCCTCCAGCTCGCCAGCACCGACCCGAACGGCCTGAACCGCGGCCCGGACGAGGCAGCGGCAGTGGTCAAGAGACTGGCGGACGCCATTGACGTCCCTCTCATCGTCTGGGGAACGGCCAACCACGAAAAGGACACCGAGGTCTTCCGCAAAGTGGCTGAGGTCTGCCAGGGCAAGAACCTGATTTTCGGCCCGACCGAGGAAGGCGACCATAAGAAGATTGGCGCCGCCGCTATTGGCTACCACCATACCGTGGCAGCTTCAACACCGATTGATATTAACCTGGCAAAGCAATTGAATATTTTGCTCGGTAACCTGGGCGTGCCCGACGACTTGCTGGTAATGGACCCGACAGTCAGCGGCATTGGCTACGGCATTGAATATGCCTACTCGGTGATGGAGAGAATGAGAATGGCAGCGCTGACCCAGCAGGATGATAAGCTCCAGTTCCCCATCGTCTGCAACATCGCCAAAGAGGTCTGGAAGACCAAGGAAACCAAAATCCTGGAGTCGGAAGACCCGAAGCTGGGCGACGCGAAGAAGAGAGGCATTCTCCTTGAGGCAATGTCGGCAACACTTCTGCTGCTCGCCGGCGCCGATGTATTGATAATGAGACACCCGGACGCCATTAAGCTGGTCCGGGAGATGATTTCCGATTTGACTGCAGCTTAACAACCCGCGAGGAAGGGAGGTAGTTTTATGGTGGAACAAAATAAGAAAAGCATCGACCCGGCAACCCTGGAAATGATAGAGAAGGCAGCCCAGGACAAAGTGAGGGTCGTCTTTGAAAGGGTGGACACGGTGAAGGCCTGTCCCATCGGGGCGGAGGGCAGCTGTTGCAGCATCTGTGCGATGGGACCGTGTCGCGTTCCGCTTCCCAAAGGTAAAGTCGAGACGCCCGAAGAAAAGAAGCGGCGCACCGGCGTCTGCGGCGCCACCGCCGAGACCATCGCCGCGCGCAACTTCGTCCGCAAGATTGCCGCCGGAACGGCATCCCACGGCGACCACGGCCGGAAAGTAACCGAGATTTTCCTCAAGGTGGCCCGCGGCGAGGCTCAGGAGTTCGAAATCAAAGACGAACAAAAACTGCTCCAGCTGGCCCTCGACCTCGGCATACAAATCGGCAACCGCTCGAACAAGGAAATCGCCATCGACATCGGCGAAAAGCTGATGCACGATTTCAGCCGGCAGGAAGGCGAGTTGCTCTTCCTGAAACGGGCGCCGGTCAAGAGGCAGGAAATCTGGCGCAAGCAGGGCGTCGCCCCCCGGGGCATCGACCGTGAAGTCGTTGAGATGATGCACCGCACCCACATGGGCGTCGACCAGGACTACCGGAGCCTGCTGAAACAGGGAATGCGGACGGCGCTGGCGGACGGCTGGGGCGGCAGCATGATTGCCACCGAGCTTCAGGACATCCTCTTCGGTAACCCGCAGCCCGTGCACAGCGAAATCAACCTGGGCGTGCTCAAAGAGGACGAGGTTAACTTCATCATCCATGGCCATGAGCCTTACCTGGCGGAAGTCCTCGCCGTCGTTACAGAGGACCCCGAAATGGTTGAATACGCCAAATCCAAGGGCGCTAAGGGCATCAACCTCGCCGGTATGTGCTGCACCGCCAATGAAATCCTGATGCGCCACGGCGTCCCCATTGCCGGCAACTTCCTCCAGCAGGAGCTGGCTATTGTCACCGGCGCCGTAGAGGCGATGGTGGTGGACGTCCAGTGCATTATGCAGGGACTGGTTGATGTTGCCCGCTGCTACCACACCAAAGTCATCACCACCGACCCCCGCGCCCACATCGAAGGCGCCACCCACATGGAGTTCGATGAGCACAACGCCGTTGCATCAGCCAAGGCGATTGTCCGGGCCGTCATCGATAACTTCCCCAACCGCGGCAAGAACGTGCGCATCCCGCAATACAAGACCGACCTTATCGCCGGCTTCAGCCATGAGACCATCAACTACCTGCTGGGCGGGATGTTCCGCGCTTCCTACCGGCCGCTCAACGATAACATTATCAACGGCCGCATCCGGGGCGTGGCCGGGGTCGTCGGCTGCAGTAACGCCCGCGTCACCCATGACGACCTCCACGTCAGGCTGGTCAAGGAGCTTATCAAGAATGATGTTCTCGTCCTACAGACCGGCTGCGCGGCAATGGCCTGCGCCAAGGCGGGACTGATGGTCCCCGAAGCGGCAAAAGAGTTCGCCGGCGAGGGCCTGGCGTCTGTCTGCGATGCCGTCGGCATTCCGCCCGTCCTGCATATGGGCGCCTGTATCGATAACAGCCGCATCCTGGTCGCCGCCACGGCGATGGTCAAGGACGGCGGCCTGGGCGACGATATCAGCGACTTACCGGTCGCCGGCGCGGCGCCGGAGTGGATGAGCGAGAAAGCCATCGCCATCGGCCAGTACTTTGTCGGTTCCGGCGTCTTCACCGTCTTCGGCGTGACCTGGCCCACTCTGGGGAGCAAAGACCTGACCGACTACCTGTTCAAAGAGTATGAACAGGAGTATGGCGGGATGTGGGCGTTTGAGCCGGACCCGGTGAAGATGGCTAAACTGATGATTGACCATATCGATAAGAAGCGCAAGGCTCTGGGCATCGACAAAGCCCGGGAGAGAGTCCTCTACGATATGGCGATGCGCCGTGAGCTGACCTAAGCCGAAGATGCGAGGAAGGGAGATTGAGCGATGTCCAAGATTATTGCTTCCGCGGCGATTCGCGGTGCGTACAAAATAGTCGAGCAAGCCGAGAAAAAGTGGCGTCAGGCGATGGACAAGCGGGGCGCCAATGAACCGGTGGGCTTCCCCAACACCACCTATTACCTGCCCGTCATTTACGGCATTCTGGGGGAAAAGGTGGAAAAGCTGGGGGATATGGAGCGCATCCTCAAGCGCTGCCGTTCTCTCCTGCCGCCACCGGTGAAGGAAAGCCATCCCCTCCCCTATCTCGCCCCGGCTCTCGATGCCGGTATGGCCACCTTCTTCGCCGAGGAAATCATCGAGGCCATACGATACCTGGAAGAGCCTAACTT